>NZ_JBQHWA010000007.1:0-124253 GCF_052064225.1 Blautia massiliensis (ex Liu et al. 2021)
TTTGCAGCATACTCTGTGAGCAGCTCCTTCAGCCGGACGTCCACACCATTAATTAATACTTTTCGTCTATACTTTGGACACCATACTACATGGTATTTACAGGAATAGACGACATTGTTGTTTGATTTATATGTTGTGTTCATATTTATATTATACTATGGTTTATTAGTTAATACAATTACTATTTTGTCCATCTTCAATTACTTGCATAAATTCGATGGACGCGTCTTATATCCCCATAGCTGAAGCAAGGGGTTTTACGACGCATTGGATAAGAAACGCATATGCACCGAAATCAACTTTTCTTTTTTCTTCATTCCCTCTTTATTACATACAAAAACCTGCGGTTTTTATAAAAGCCGCAGGTTTTTCCCATGTTTTTTTTAACTTTCTAAACTATTTTTTAATTTTCACATGCTTTCTGTGCATACTCTGTCTGCACCAGATTTTCATACGCTGTACGATCCGTCAGCTCACCTGCATCTTCCAGGATATCCTGCAGAAGCTCAAAGCTGTCTTTTTCGAAGATAAGATTTTCTTTCCAGGTGTCCTGGTCATAATAACGTTTTACAATGGCAGTGATGGTTTCAAGATCTGTTTCCTTGAACTGCGGTGCGATCACTTCTGCGATTTCCTCCGGCGTATGACTCTGCACATAGTCCATTCCCTTCTGAAGTGCATCGGTAAATTTCTGGATGATCTCAGGGTTTTCTTTCATGTAGCTTGTTTTTGCACTGTAGGATGTATATGGTACATATCCGGATGCCTCTCCGAGAGATGCCACTACATAGCCCGCTCCTTCTTTTTCCAGAATGGTCGCAGATGGTTCAAATTCTACTGTATATGCCGCGGAATCATCACCTGTAAAAGCTGCTGCTGTGGAACCGAAATCAATACTCTGGTCGATGATCAGATCCTTTTTCGGATCCATGCCGTTTTTCTTCAGTATATATTCAAATACCATTTCCGGCATTCCGCCCTTACGACCGCCAAGAATCTTCTCTCCTTTCAGATCCTCCCATTTGAAATCAGGCATCTCTTCTCTTGCCACTAGAAAATTCCCCGCACGCTGGGTTAACTGTGCAAAATTTACGACAGGATCCGTGGCGCCCTCCTGATAAGCATAAACAGATGCCTCTGCGCCCATAAATCCAATATCTGCCTCACCGGAAATCACAGCAGTCATCGTTTTATCTGCTCCGAATCCCGTCACCAGTGTCAGATCCAGACCTTTCTCCGCAAAATATCCCTCCTCGATCGCCACATACTGCGGTGCGTAAAAGATTGAATGTGCGACTTCATTCAGTGTAACCTTTGTAAGCTTCTCTTCTGTGCTGTCTTTCTTCGCAGCAAATACTCCCATTGGCAGCGCCGTCACCGCCAGCACAACTGCTGCCGCCAGTGCAATCTGTTTTTTATTTTTCATGAAGATACTCCTTTTTTAACTTCTGATTTTAGCATATGCCAGAAGGACCTGAAGGGTTCGGAACATCAATAAAGCAGATAAGATCATCAGAAAAATGAAAATTCTGGTTACTGTTCATTGGTAATATTCCGTGAGGTGTTTTTTGTGAGCGAAGGTTACAGAAAACCCGAGACATACCGCGCGAATTTATGCGATTAGCATAAATTCTGTGCATCGCGAAGCGTGTTGCTGAGAACGGAGTGAACAGTAACAAATTCTGGCCGTAATATCATACTGAAATGGAAAAGAATTGCCCCTACCCCCAAAATATGATGTCTATGTCATCTCAGACGAGATCTGGTCTGACCTCATCCTGAATGGCCATAAGCATATCCCCAGCCAGTCCGTCAGCGAAGATGCCCGCCAGCGTACAGCGGCCTTCTACGCTCCATCCAAAACCTTTAATCTGGCAGGACTTGTTGGCAGCTATTACATTGTATACAACAGCTGGTGGCGGGATCGTATTTTGAAGGAGTCCAGTCTGAGCCATTATAATATGATGAATGTTCTGTCCATGCACGCTCTGCCTGGCGCTTATCAGCCTGAAGGCTATGAATGGACCGATGAACTATGCGAAGTACTAAGCGGAAATGTAAGCTTTGCCTGTGATTACATTGACCGGCACTTTAAGGGTGTCAACGTTTCCAGGCCGGAAGGCACCTACATGCTCTTTGCCGACTGCACCGACTGGTGTACTGCCCATGGCAAAACAATCGAAGATGTGGAAAAAGCCTGCTGGGATGTCGGCGTTGCCGTCCAGGACGGCAGGATGTTTTTCGGTCCCTGTCACCTGAGAATGAATCTGGCCTCACCCCGTTCCCGCATAGAAGAAGCCTTCCGCCGAATGGATCGGTACGTCTTCAACAGGTAAAAATCTACTCTGCCATTCATTACAATCTATGCTATAATAGAGCTCATAACATCAGCGTTCCATCCTGTCACTTTCCGGAACGCTGTAAACAGGAGGAAATCAATATGGATATTAAAGAGGAAATCCACGCATTATCAGAAGAAATGCTCACAAATCTTGGCAGACTGGTTGCCATTGACTCCCAGCTCGGTACCCCTTCCGAGGGAAAACCATTTGGTGAGGGTCCTGCAAAAGCCCTGGAAGAGGGACTGAAGATTGCCGAAGAGCTTGGCTTTAAAACCGTAAACCTGGATAACTACTGCGGTTATGCCGAAATGGGTGAGGGCGATGAGATCGTCGGCATCGCCGGTCATCTGGATATCGTTCCTGTAGGCGGAGACTGGACCTACGATCCGTTCCGCCTTACCCGTGAAGACGATCATGTATACGGCCGCGGGACCACTGATGACAAAGGCCCTATCCTGGAAGCGCTCTATGCCATGAAGCTTCTCCGCGACCACGGCGTGAAGCTGAACAAAAGAGTCCGCCTGATCATGGGCTGCAACGAGGAAACAGGTTCCAGATGTATGGATCACTACAATCAGGTAGCAGAAGAGCTTTCCTGTGGTTTCACACCGGATGCCAGCTTCCCGTGTATCCACGGTGAAAAAGGTCAGCTTGCCATGATCGCCTGCTCAAAAAACACCCGGATTATCTCCATGAACGGCGGTTTTGTATCCAATGCAATGTGTGACACCTGTACAACCATTGTTCCCGATGAGGACGGTCTGAAGGAAAAGCTGGAATCCGCACTTTCCCGGACGAAGCTCCAGGAATATAAGGTAACCGAAGAAAATGGTGAGCTCACCATCTACGCCAAAGGTATTCCGGCTCATGCCAGCACTCCCCATCTCGGTGTCAATGCTGCAGGAGTAACCTTTGAATGTCTGGCAAAAGCAGGCTTTGAAGATGACTTTGTGGAATTCTATAACTCCCATATCGGCACTGCATGTGACGGCTCCGGCATTGGTCTGAAATTTGCAGATGAATACGGCGATCTGACGTTATGCAACGGAATCGTCAAAACAGAAAACGGTGTCATTTCCTGTACCATCGATATCCGTGTTCCGGTAACTCTTAATGAGACCGATATCCGCAAAATGTGCCAGGACAGACTGGAAGATAAAAACGGTCATATTGAGATCATAAAGGTTGTTGCTCCGTTATTCTTCCCAAGAGAATCTCCGCTGGTAAATGCTCTTTACAAAGCTTACACAGATGTGACCGGCGATACCGAACACAAACCAATGGTCATCGGAGGCGGCACTTACGCAAAATCCCTCAAAAACATCATAGCCTTCGGACCTGAAAAAGAGGGAATTGACTACCGCATCCACGGAGCCGATGAATTTATCCTGGTCTCCGGCATGGAAGAAGCGGTACTGATCTATATGGAAGCGATCAAAAATATGCTTGCAATCTGAAATCAGGAGGATAAGAAATCATGAGTACAAAAGCTGAACACGCTACAAAATTACACGAGAATGGCTGTAACTGTGCACAGGCAGTTGCCTGTTCTTTCTGCCGGGAATTTGGCATCGATGAAAACGAGATGTTCCGTATTGCCGAAGGCTTCGGCCTTGGAATGGGTGTTATGGAAATGTGCGGTGCTCTTTCCGGTATGGCTATGATCATCGGACTTTCCAACAGCCGCGGAAATACCAAAGAAGGTTCCGGCTCCAAAGGTGACACTTACAAAAAGCTCCGCACCTATATCGGGAAATTCAAGGAAAAAAACGGCTCCTGCATCTGCCGTGAATTAAAAGGTGTAGAGACAGGCAAGGTCCTCTGCAGCTGCCCGCAGTGTATCACAGATGCGGTTGCTCTTACAGAAGAATATCTTGCGGAAAACAGATAATCTCATAAAATAAAACAGCAGAATTGTATATTCCCTGTAATCCCGGGACATACATCTCTGCTGTTTTCTGTTTCTATTCGCTTTTCACTGTCATATCCTTCACCCATCTGTATTTCTTATAATTCAGGTACACAGCCGGGATCTTTACAACTTCATCCAGACTGATGAGCTTTCTGGTAAAAATGCCGGCGCTCTTTTATTTTCCATTTATTTTTGCCCACGTCTCTTCGTCAAACTTACGGTCTTTCACGCTTTTCTATTTCATCTCGATCTTAAACAATCTGGCCGCTTTTTCCTGTGGCATCTTCACTACAAGATTTCCATTTTCTATCTTATATCCGCACATCTCTTCCTTCGGATAGATCACGGATACTCTGCGGACCTGCTCTGTATTTTCCAGCGGGATCACTGCTTCTGTTGTTCCCGGTGTCCATACCGAAAGATAGGTATTCTTCTCTGCTTTCACTCCGTAAGCAAGAACTTCAGATTTCAGAGTTCCAAAACCAAGCGGAAAGAACGGCACGCCGTCACGGACTTCCTCACGGATCTCCTTATACAGGGAGATTCCCTCCTTCATACGGTTCATGGAGTTTTCGCCCAGCTTCCATACCATACCGCTGATATATGGGCGGAGAAGCATACCATTTACTACATTGTAGATTACATGCTCTTCTTCATCCTCATACGGATATACCCACATACCACCCTGCTCCGGAGTTACCGCACTGGCTACATTGGCAGCGATATTGGCATTGTAGAGATAATCTGTCTGATCACTGGTAGACTGCAGGCTTAAGATCTTCAGCATACCATAATCCATACGCTGTCCGCCGGAACCGCAGTTCTCCACAACAAGCTCCGGATGATCCCGGAAGATTTCCTCATACCACTGGTGAAGACATTCATAATGCTCACGGATGGCATCTGCACAGCTGTCACTGTTCAGATCACTTCCATATCCCATGGTTACGTTATAGTCCACTTTAAAGTACTCTACACCGTAATCATTGATCAGCCTGTCTACTACATCACGGCAATATTTCCGTACCTCCGGATTGCGGAAATCCAGCATATAGCGTTTATTGTCAATGTGGCGTTTTCCATGACGGCAGACAAACCAGTCATCCGGAAGCTTGTTTGCCAGTTCGCAGGCAACTCCCATAACCTCGATTTCCAGCCAGAGTCCCATTTTCAGGCCTTTACTGTGTGCATGATCGCAGACTTCTTTCAGACCATTGGGGAATCTTCCGGATGCTTCTTTCCATTCCCCGACACGGTCCCACCAGAATCCGTCGTCATACCAGCCTGCATCCAGGCAGTAATATTCGCATCCGAGCTCTGCTGCCTTGTCAATGATGGAAAGCTCCCGCTCCGTTGTAGGGTCTCCCATCAGGCAGTTCATGTAATCATTAAATACCACGTTCAGCTTCTCATCGTCCGTATTCGGTCTGCGTACTTTTCTCCGATATCTGGTCAGTGCCGCTGCTGCCGGATTCAGGCCACCTTTTACAACAGCTGCCCCTGCCGGAACGGTTGTAAAGCTTTCTCCCGGTTTCAGATTCTTATACCAGCCATGCTCCTGCTCTGTGGCGCCGCTTAAGGCAAGATACAGATTTCCGCCCTGTGCAGAACCATATTCTGCCAGCCACTGTCCGGAGCTTTCAATCTGGAAAATATACGTCTCCCCTGTTTCTCTGTCCTCGGCAATTCCCATGGGAAGATACTCACAGGTAGACCAGGTGCCCTTTCCACTGTAACAATAACGGTTCAGGCCATATCCCTGATGATTGAAGCCATCTACGACCATTCCGTTTAAATTCAGCGTTTCTGCATCGTATTTCTGCCACTGTGCCTCACAGCACCAGCTGTTAAACGGCACATAGATATCTGTTTTTTTATAATAAGGCTTCTCGCCGCCTCTGGAGATTCCCTGATACATAAAAGAAGAAACATAGGTCAGCCCCTGATCCTCGCTTCCCTCGTTGATGATCTCTGTCCAGGTCTGTACTGCCGGCACTCCGTCAAACAGGCGCATATGATATACTGCCTTCAGCTTTTCCGGGGAAATCATTACGATCTCCAGCTCTTTTCCGCCGGCCTGTACCTTCAGCTCATGGTTCTCATAAACAAAATCCACAGAGGACTGATTGATGTTGTTTTTGTAGGCATGCATGTTTAAGCTTCCTGTGCCGCTTCTGTGGATCTCAACAGCCGGATAACAGATATCCTCCTTCGGCTCCATGACTGCTTTTTTTACTTCCTGCGAAGAAAAATCTGCCAGCTCTACCACGCCGTTTTCCCGGATACGAAACTGGATATCCAGGCCATTCTCATGTAATTCGATCATTTTCATGTTTTCATTTTTATAGCTCATAGAAAATACCCTCCGTTTTTCTGATTCTGATCACAGTATAATATCTGTTTTTTTATAATGTGACAGGTATCATCCCCTGAATGTAAAAATGCAATATATTGTCGTATTTATTTTTGCGTGATATACTGTTTGCTGACAGTAAAGAGTACAGTCAGTCAGACATGTAGGGCGATTTAATCGAATATCTGCATCTGTCCGACTCGCAATTTACAGCTGAAATATTTACATTCCGCTTCGCAGCATACTCAGGAGGTTTTTTCATGCCAGATATTTTCCAGGACTCTTCCCGATATTTCCATATTTCTGCTTTTTATGCTCTCTCCCTGCCTTATTATCATATGGAGCATCACACACATTCCAGCTATGAGATCATGTATATCACCTCCGGTTCCTGCCGGGTTTTCTGCCTGGATGGCACACAGGACACGGAATTCCCACTGAAATCCGGGCAATTTATCTTTATCCGGCCGGATGTACCTCACAGGCTGGAGATTCCGGATGGTTTTCCCTGCTCGATCCTGAATCTGGAATTTTCCCTTACTCCCGAAAAAAGTCCGGTTGCTCTGGAGCTTCTCCTGAAAAAGGATCCCGGATTTTCCCGGTTCTGGAATTTTATGGAAGCCTCCCAGGGCTTCTGCTCCGGCGCGGATTCCCGCAGCTTCGGATACAGCCTGAAGGATCTGCTCACCTTTTTACAACAAAATTCCGGTCAGATACAAAAGGAAGAATTTCTCTTCTTTCTTCTTTTCAGCCGCATGCTTACAGAGCTTGCATTCTGCGCCCGCTCCAGCCGGAGCACCCAGGGAATCGTCTATCTGAAAAAAGCGCTCCGCTATATTGACGAGCATTATCTGGAAGACATTGATATTCCTGCCATCTCCGCATATGCAGGGATCAACAAATCCTACCTGCAGGCGCTCTTTACAGAAAAAAACGGCTGCACCATCAATACCTATATCAACCGCAAGCGTATGGAACAGGCCTCCTTTCTTCTGTGCAACAGTACTCTGCACATTACGGATATTGCCTTTTCTTCCGGATACAACAGCCGGCAGCATTTTGCACATACCTTCGAAAAATTTTATCATATGAGCCCCTCCAGGTACCGAAACCTTCATACCCGGCCTCTCCGTTCGGATACCCAAAAGAAACGCTATCATATGACTGACGGACTGATGTTGGAAAGCGAACCCTTTCCTCAGGAATAAAACTTACTTCATACACCTACACCTTCAGGCTGATACCTGCGATCCACGTCTGAGCAGCCTAAAAAAACGGCCAGGTACGAAGCTCATATCTCTTCGATAACCTGGCCGGCTTTTTATATTTATTGTCAAGCGGATATTCGCAATCCTGCAGGGGACTTACTTGATTCGGTTAAAATTTTTCTATGGAAGCAGATTCTGCATACTCTTCAGGCTGATTGCCAGTGTGGAGGTATTATGCAGAAGTGCGGATGAAGTCGGCTGCAGAATACCTGCAACGCCACAGGCGATAAGACCTGCGTTAAAGGTAATAATAAAACGGTAATTGCGTCTGATACGCTTCATCAGTGCATTGCTGATCTCTTTCAGAACAACAAGCTCCTGAAGATCATCTGCACCTACAGTAATATCTGCGATCTCCCGGGCAATTTCAGCACCATCACTGATGGCGATACCGACATTGGCTGCGGAAAGTGCCGGAGAATCATTGATTCCGTCACCTACCATGATAACCTTTCTTCCGGCTGCCTTTTCTTTTTCGATGAAGTTGGCCTTATCCTCCGGAAGTACCTCGGAATAATATTCGTCCACTCCCACACGTCTGGCAATGGCTGCTGCTGTACGCTCACTGTCCCCTGTCATCATAACGATCTTGGAAATCCCTGCCCCGCGCAGTGCTTCTACAGAAGCTTTCGCCTCCTCACGAAGAGGATCTTCAATACAGATCACGGCTGCAAGACGTCCGTCAATGGCAAGATACAGATGGGAATACTCTTCCGGAATATTGTCGAATTTCTCCTTGCCATCCTCCGGGATCAGACATTTCTCATCTTCAAATACAAAGTGATAGCTTCCGATCACGGCCTTATGGTCTTCGATCGTAGTGGAAATTCCATGCGCTACTACATATTCAACCTTTGAATGCATCTCCTCATGGGCCAGATGCTTCTTCCTGGCAGCACTGACAACAGCCTTGGCCATGGAGTGCGGGAAATGCTCTTCCATACATGCGGCGATACGCAGCATCTCCTCCGGATCATTGTTGTCAAAAGGAACCACATCCACAACGGTTGGCTTCTCCTTTGTCAGAGTTCCTGTCTTATCAAATACGATGGTATCTGCCTCAGCCATTGCTTCCAGATATTTACCGCCCTTAACTGTAGCCTTATGTGTACCGGCCTCACGGATCGCAGACAATACAGAGATCGGCATTGCAAGCTTAAGCGCGTAGGAGAAATCCACCATCAGGATCGCAAGGGCCTTGGTGGCATTTCTGGTAAGGAGATATGTAAGTGCTGTTCCTCCAAGAGTATAGGGAACCAGCTTATCTGCCAGATGCTCTGCCTTTCCCTCCAAAGAAGATTTCAGCTTCTCAGACTCCTCGATCATGGTAACGATCTTGTCATAGCGGCTGGAACCACCTACCGTCTTTACGCGGATGGTGATCTCACCTTCCTCCACAACAGTGCCTGCATAGGCAACGCTGCCCTCTTTCTTGCATACAGGTACAGACTCACCGGTAAGAGAAGCCTGGTTGACCATAGCCTCTCCATCTGTAACACTTCCGTCAAAAGGAATTACGGTACTCATGCGTACAACAACATCATCTCCCGGCTGGACCTCTCCGGACTCTACCAGGATCTCCTGATCCTCTCTCTTCAGCCATACCCTGCCAACATTCAGGGACATGGTTCTTGCAAGATCACCTACGGATTTCTTGTGCGTCCACTCTTCCAGGATCTCTCCGATCCCAAGCAGGAACATGATGGAGCCTGCAGTACCAAAGTTCTGACGTAATACAGACACTCCAATTGCAGTGGCATCCAGGACCGGCACCTCGATCTTACGGTGAAGAAGTGTATCGATTCCCTTCCAGATATATTTCAGGGAAGTAGCTGTTGTATAAATGGCATTCAGCGGATATGGCAGAAAAAGACTTCTTCCGTAATGGCAGATCACCTTGGAGATCAGCTTCTCCTGATATTCTGCATTCAGTGCTCTCCCTGAGCTCTGCAGCACCTGTGAAGGAACCTCTACATCCTGATAATGAAATTCGCTGATACCACGGATAACCGCAGCTCTGCTGCCCCGATAATTTACAACTGCGTCACAGGTTCTCTCGTATACCTTGGCAGAAACCACTCCATCAAGATTCTCGAGATAATACAACAGCGTATCTGCCTGCCCGTAGCTCATCCTCTTCTGAGCAAAATGGATACGAAGCCGGCCTCTTGTCTCATGTTTGATATAAAATTTCACGGAAAATCGCCTCTTTACTCAGCTGTCTCTTCTGCTGCTTCTTCTGTCTCTTCTGCTGTTTCTTTGAATGCATCCTCATCTGCAGTTTCCTCTGCTTCTGTCTCAACATCCTCTACAGCCTCTTCAGCTGCTGCTCTTTCCTCATTGATCTCCTTAGCTTCAGCATAAATATCTTCAGCATTCTCCTGAAGATTCGTAGCTGTTTTCATGATGCAGTCCTTAGCTCTTAAAACAGCTGCTGTGCATCCTGTGTAAAGCTTCTTCGCATCCTTGCTTGTGAGGATCTTGATTCCTGCTGTACCGAAAAGAACGCCTGCTGCAAAAAGTCCTGATTTCTTGAATTTAAAGTCTGCCATAATAATTTCCTCCTGATATATGATTTTTATTTTTTTCTGATTCCCAGTGAGGATTTTTTCATGTCCGCCCCGATATTTTCATTATTATAAAATGTCTGTAAAAAAAGTCCAGTGTTTTTTGTGTGAATCCAACACAATTCGTTAAATTTTCAGTTATTTTTACCTAACAGTTAATTTTTACTAATAGTTTAATCTATCTAATTCTTAGTCTGTACAAACCTCTTCTTTCCTATTATATTGTGCCATAGCTTTTCCATACTCACCCGACCTCATGAACAGGCAGCAGCGCCAGGGTACGGATATTCTGTTCACTGATCTCCCCGCAGGCCCGAAGTCCTGCAAGGATCACTTCATTAAGCTTCTGTCCGGACAGATGGCATATCGTATCATCATCCAGTTCTACTGTGCAGACGCCTTTTGTGCTGCATGCCACGCGATACATATTCTTTCGGCTGATAGCACCGATGGATTCCAGCGTATTGACCATACGGTATACTGTAGCTACACCGATCTTCGGATCCAGTGCGGAAGCCCTGTAATAGATTTCCTTACAACAGGAGCACTCTCCCTCCAGGATAATGTCCAGAAGAATCTTTCTCTGTCTGGTGATGCGGAGCCCCTTCTCCTTCAGTTTCTCTATAATAAGATCCCTCTGCATCTCTGTATGTCGGTAGCATCCTGTTTTTTTTCTCTTCTGTTTCGGCTTCTGCAATATGCATTCTGATCCCTCCTTTATTGAGAAAACTTTTCTTTTATCTAATAAGTTAGTATACTCCAACTTATGTTAGTTGTAAATAACTCGTTTGAACTTTTTTTACATATTGAGGATTCTGCCTGAATACCGTATAATGTTTCGTGAACCTGTACATAGGAAACCGTCGTTTTGGCAAAATGACGAAAAATCCCCTTTCGTTTTTTCGTCAGAATGACAAGAAACTGCCGGAAACTTTGTAAGATTCAGCTCTAGCCCTTTTCTCTCATTTTCGATATACTGTTAACCAGCAAAGGAAATTACGTAAAACAATATATTAATTTTGGAGGGAAACAACAATGGCAAGTTTATCATTATCTCACATTAATAAAACTTATCCGAACGGCTTCCAGGCAGTTAAAGATTTCAACCTGGAGATCGAAGACAAAGAATTCATCATCTTCGTAGGACCATCCGGATGTGGAAAATCTACAACACTTCGTATGATCGCAGGTCTTGAGGAGATCAGCGGTGGTACACTTAAGATCGGTGACAAAGTCATGAACGATGTTGAGCCTAAGGACCGTGATATCGCAATGGTATTCCAGAACTACGCTCTGTATCCTCATATGACAGTTTATGATAACATGGCATTCGGACTTAAGCTTCGTAAAGTTCCGAAGGACCAGATTGACAAGGCTGTTCGTGAAGCAGCAAGAATCCTTGACCTTGACAAGCTTCTTGATCGTAAACCGAAGGCTCTTTCCGGTGGTCAGAGACAGCGAGTTGCTATGGGACGTGCTATCGTTCGTAATCCTAAGGTATTCCTTATGGATGAGCCTCTTTCCAACCTGGATGCTAAGCTTCGTGTACAGATGCGTATCGAGATCTCCAAGATTCATCAGAGACTTGGCGCTACTATCATCTATGTAACACATGACCAGACAGAGGCTATGACACTTGGTACCAGAATCGTTGTTATGAAAGACGGTGTTGTTCAGCAGGTTGATACACCACAGAACCTGTATCAGAAACCAGGCAACCTCTTCGTTGCAGGATTCATGGGATCTCCGCAGATGAACTTCCTTGATGCTGTTATCTCCGAGAAAGGCGGCAATGTAGTTGCTACGATCGGTGGTGAGCATGAGGTTATCGTTCCGGCAGCTAAGGCTAAAGTCCTGAAAGACAAAGGCTATGTTGGAAAGAAAGTTGTTCTTGGTATCCGTCCTGAGGATATCCATGATTCTCAGATGTTCCTTGAGACATCTCCAAGCAAACCAATGAACTCCGTAGTTAAAGTTTACGAGCTTCTTGGTGCTGAAGTATTCCTGTACTTCGATGTTGACGGAACTCAGGTTACAGCACGAGTTGATCCTCGTACAACAGCTAAGACCGGTGATCCGATCAGATTTGCATTCGATATGGAGAAAGCTCACTTCTTCGACAAAGAGACAGAGCTTACTATCACAAACTAATTCTCGTCGAATCATAAAAACAGAAAGTAACCCCGGGGATATGATTTCCCGGGGTTTCTTTTTATTTCACTAGTTTTATTTCACATCAGAAAGGACGCTTTTTATGAAAATACAGCAAACAATTCAAAAATGTCTGGATGACTGGAACCGGATCAGCGGTCTTGATTTCTGTATTCTGGATGAAAATGACCAGATATACATTTCCACAGGGGACCACCGACTTCCTTCTTCTGAAAAGCTTGCTCAGTTCCGGGAGGATCCTGCCTTATGCATCTCCAACCGCAGCTGCAGTCTGTACAAGCTGAACAACACACCTCAGAGCAATATGCTTCTGATCGTATGGGGCTCCGGAGAGCAGGCTTCTACCATCGGAGAGCTTGCTGTCTGCCAGGTAGAAAGTCTCCTCACCGCCTATACGGAAAAAACAGACAAGAACTCCTTTATGCAGAATCTTCTCCTGGACCGCTATTCCCAGGTAGAAGCTTTTAACAAGGCTGCCCGTCTTCATATCACACCTTCTGCCCGCCGTGCGGTATTTCTTGTGGAAACCAAACAGCACAAGGACGAAAATGCCCTGGCTACCATCCGCAACATCTTTTCTGCCCGTACACGGGATTTTATCACTGCACTGGATGATTCCGGCATCATCGTAGTACGTGAGCTTCAGAGCACCGAAAGCTACGAAGAGCTGGATGGTATCGCCTGCATGCTGGTGGATATGCTCAATACAGAGGCCATGACCTCTGCCTGGGTTTCCTACAGCAATGTTGCAGATGATATCATGGAGCTTTCCGATGCCTACAAGGAAGCCCGCACTGCTCTGGAGGTCGGCAAGATCTTTTATGCTGACAAAAACGTTTTCGGTTACAACCGTCTGGGCATCGGACGTCTGATCTATCAGCTTCCCACTCAGGTCTGCAACATGTTCGTAGGCGAGATCTTCGGAGAAGAATCCCTGGAATCTATTGACGACGAAACCCTCAATATCATCCGGACCTTCTTTGAAAATAACCTGAACCTTTCTGAAACCTCCAGACAGCTCTATGTGCACCGGAATACTCTGGTGTACCGTTTTGAAAAGCTGCAGAAGCGATTTGGCCTGGATATCCGTACCTTTGAGGATGCACTGGCCTTCAAGCTTGCCATGATGGTGTCCGATTACATCACCTATTCCGGAAATCACGGAAAATAGCTCCTGTCCGCAAAAATCCATCAAAAATGCAGGTGCACAAAAAATCCCGGAAACAGCAGATAATGTCTGTTTCCGGGATTTTCTTTATTTCAGCAGCATCAGATGCTCCGGTGGAAGATACAGATATTCCGGAAGATCTTTATCCGGATCCTCCGTAAAGCTGTTTTTGGGACGCATCCACCATAATCCGGAAGCACTCTCTTCCGCTTTGTTCCGGATCATATACTGATGTTCAAATGTAGTTTCTATGTATTGGTCTACCTGCACTGCCATACAGTTCTCACCCGGCTCTGATTCCGGGCGGATCCAGTGGCCGCGGATCCCTACATGGGTAATATCCATATCTACGTTTTCTTCGGTATGGAGCTTCATTTTCCAGTCCGCCGCATAGATCTCGTGAGGTCCCAGCATCTCCGCTCTGGAAAAATTCTTACAGCCGGTAAGCTTTGCTGCCTCCAAAAGTCCCGGTCTCTCAAACAGCTGCTTTGTCTCCCCGGTCATAAGGATCCTGCCTTCATGTACAATGGAAAGCTCCCTGCAGAATTTATAGGCCTCATCTCTGCTGTGTGTCACAAGGATCATATCTCCCGGATAGTCCTTGAGGAAATCCTGCATCTCCCGCTGGAGCACATCCTTCAGGTAACCGTCCAGTGCGGAAAACGGCTCATCCAGAAGAATAGCTTCCGGCTCTCCGATCATCATTCTGGCCAGTGCCACTCTCTGCTGCTGTCCGCCGGAAAGCTGTGAGGGCAGGCGCTTCTCCAGCCCCTCCAGATGATATCGCCGGATCAGATCTGCCACTTTTTCTCTGGCGGAGGATTTTTCCCCACGATAACCGCAGCGGATGTTCTGTTCCACTGTCATGGTTGGGAACAGCGCATAATTCTGAAACAGATATCCGATCCGTCGCTTCTGCGGTTTCAAATTGATCCCTTTTTCAGAATCAAACACTGTTTTTCCATTGATGACGATCCTTCCCTTATCCGGTGTTTCGATCCCTGCAATACAGCGTAAGGTCATGCTTTTTCCGCTGCCGGAAGCACCAAGAAGCCCAATGGCTGCCGAACTGCCTTCAAAATCCACCTTCAGGGAAAAATCCCGGAAGTTTTTTTCGATATTTACTTTGACTGCCATCAGATCCACCTTCTTGTTTTCATTCCTCTTCCGGATACGATATTGATCAGCGCTATGATCACAAAGGAGATCAGCACGATCACAACGACCCAGAAGCCTGCAGTTCCGTAATTTCCGGCTGCTGTCTCTGATGCAATGGCAACAGAAACTGTTCTGGTTTTTCCAAGGATATTTCCGGCAAGCATGGAGGTTGCGCCATATTCTCCGATCGCACGTGCAAATGCCAGCACTGTTCCGGATGCGATCCCCGGTCCTGCTGCCGGCATGACTACCCGCCAGAATATCCGGCTGTCGCTCATCCCCAGAGTCTGGCCTGCATGGATAAGATTTATATCCACCTGTTCAAAAGCAGCCCGTGCATTGCGGTACATCAGCGGAAATGCGATCACTGCTGCTGCGATCACACAGCCCTTCCAGGTCTGCACGATCTTAATATCAAAATTATCCAGAAGAAAGCTTCCGAAGGGCCTTTTCAGACTGAAGATCAGTAGCAGAAAAAATCCAGCCACTGTAGGAGGAAGTACCAGCGGAAGAGTAAGGATCCCGTCCAGTACTGCTCTGGCTCCCGGCTTCAGTTTCATGATCTTCCGGGCACAGAATATTCCCATAAAAAAAGCGATCACTGTGGCTGCCAGACCTGTTTTTAAGGAAATCCACAGCGGACTCCAGTTTATTTCTCTCAAAAATTCTGTCATATTTCATTCCTGTGCCGGCATTTACTGTGTTTCAGTATTTACTGCCTGCCGGTTTTCTACATCATACTCATTTGGATGTGCTGTCTGCGGAAGCTGTACTGTCCTCAGCCTCCGTGTTGTCTGCGGAAGCTTCTGTGGAATCCTTGGAGTCCTCAGCCTCATATGCAGTAAATCCATAGTCCTCAAATACCTTGATCGCTGCGTCAGACTCTACATAATCAAGAAAATCCTCTGCTGCCCTGGTATCGTCTTCCGATGCTTCCTTGTCCTCGATAAGTCCCACCGGATAAAGAACCGGCGTCTTAAGGCTGTCTGCCGGCGCCTCTGCGATGATATCTACTTTATCAGTAACAGATGCAGCATCTGTCGCATATACAACACCAACCTCATTACTTCCTTCACTGACTGCTGCAAGTACATCCGTTACATTCTTGCACTCGTTGATCTCCATTTTGTTTACATCGTCCATGATCCCAAGATTGTTAAAGATCTCACGGGCGTACTGTCCCACCGGAACATCCTCTCCTGCAAGCGCCATATTCTCAGCGTCTGTGATATTCTCGAATCCTGTTACCTTTGTCTCTCCGTCCTTTGGTCTGATCAGAACGACTTTGTTCTCAAGAAGATCCTTAACGGTGTCTTCCTTTGTCAGTTTTTCCTCTGTGAAGGCATCCATCTGTTTATCTGCTGCTGAAAAGAAAAGATCACAGCGTGCACCTTCCTCGATCTGTGTCTGCAGTGTACCTGAGCTGTCTGCACTGTAATAGATCGTTACATTCGGATAAAGCTCATTGAAATCCTTCTGGATCTCCTCCATGGAATTGCTGAGGCTGGCAGCAATAAATGCATAAACCTCTCCCTTCAGGTTCTCATCACCTTTCACTTCTGTGTCCGCCGCAAAAACAGTTCCGGTCATAAGGCCTGTTGTTAAAATTCCCGCGGTAAGGGCTGCTAAGATTTTTTTCTTCATCTTTTGTTCCTCTACTTTTCCGTTTCATTCAGTTTTGTTTAGTTTTGAATGGTTTTGTTTAATTTTACCGAAAGGAAAGTTTCTTGTCAAGCTATAAGGCATTGCTGTTTTTCTCTACAAGTGCTATCATAAATACATAGTTGACAAGCCAGACGGATGTTCACGATCCGCTTCGTTTCTTATCATGAGTGGCTTACAGCACTCCTGATACAGACAAATCCCACACAAGGTTCATTGCTCTGCACAACGGAAGCAGGGAACTTGCCTGATCCGGTTCATTCAATATTCAAGAAAAGGAGAATTACTTATGAAACTCAGTGCACGTAATCAGTTAAAAGGAAAAATCATCAACATCAACCAGGGAGCTGTAAATTCCATCGTTTCCATCGATATCGGTGGTGGAAATATCATCACTGCTACCATCTCCTGTGCGGCGGTGGAAGAACTTGGACTGAAAGTAGGCTCTGATGCTTACGCAGTTATTAAGGCAACCAATGTTATGGTAGGTATCGATGAATAAAGTCTACACAGCACAGGAAGTTGCAGATAAACTAAAGATCAAAAAATCCACAGTATATGACCTGATCAAACGCGGAGAGCTTTCCTCCTCCAAAGTCGGCAAACAGCTGCGGGTCAGCGAGGAACAGCTGTCTCAGTATCTTAAGGGTTCGGAATGTTCTGCGTCTTCTGCTCAGTCTTATGATCACCAGCCGGAGAGTTCTCTTTTGAAAAGGGATTATCTTCTGCATTCCAGTGGACTGATCATCAGCGGACAGGCTTCTCCGGCTCTGGATCTTCTCCTGAATCAGCTTCCCACACACCCGGATAATCTGCCGGTTCTGCAGTCTCACATGAATACCTACAACGGACTGTATTCTCTCTATTTTGAAAAAGTCCACATTGCCTGTGCATCCGCCTCACCGGAAGATATCCATAGCCTTATACCCGGTATCCCACTGACTGTGATCTCTCTGTGTCAATATCCCGTCGGCTTCTATGTAAAAAAAGAAAATCCCAAGAATATCCGGGGATTTTCTGATCTTACACGGGCAGATATTATTTTTGCGAACCGCGAAAAAGGAAGCAGCCGTCGTATCCTTCTTGACCGTACACTTCTGTCTTCCGAAATTTCACCGGATTCCATATCCGGATATCGAAATGAGCTTGTTACCGATCACTCCACGGCTGCTGCAGTGGCTGGCGGACAGGCAGACATAGCTCTTGGCGAGGCCTGTGTAGCGAGAAGCTTTCCGGAGCTGGATTTTCTTCCTGTTTGCCAGGAATCACTCTTCCTGGTTATGCAGACCAAAAATCTGAGCACCCCCGGCTTTCAGGCCGTAGCAGAAACCATTGCATCCGAACCTTTCCGCCGGTTCCTGTCCCTCCAGACCGGATATGATACAAGCCATACAGGAGAAATATTTTCTATCTGAGCCTGTTTCTACACAATAAAAATCCTGAATGCTGATATCTATCAGAAGCCTGGACATCTATTCTGTCCGGTAAAAAAGATGTTTATCAGAATTCAGGATTTTTTATATTTTTACATAATCTGTTCTGCTTTCACACAGATGTTCTGGATCAGGCGGTTGTATCCGCTTACCTTTTTCAGCCATTCCAGCGCTATGGATACTGCCAGTGAAGCCAGCAGAAGCGTCAGTGTATTGGTCAGAAAATATCCACTCACATACACAAAAGAGTATTGTCGTAGAAATGTATGTGTCAGAAATATATTCATGGAATGTTTTCCGAGGAACAATAAAATCTGTCGCACTCCCGGAATGACATTAATAAATTCGCAGCAAAATGCCATAAATACAATTGGATACACACCCCAGTGGATCTCACTGTATACCGTCAGCGGCAAAGTTCTGTACGCTTTATACAAAATAAACACCGCAAGAAGCTCCAGAAGAAATTTGAAAACATGCTTCATTCCAGCATTCCATATCTTAAACCATCGGTTAAACAGATCATACTTGGCTACACACATTCCCATGAGAAATACCGGTAAAAATGCATAAATACCCGTAATTCCCATAACCTCCATGGAAATTGTCCGTGGAAATGCCGCAACAGCCACAAGAATAAATACCAGATATTCTTCCTTTATCATAAACAGCGGCACGCAGATGATAAAAATGATCGCCGCACTCATATACCACCAGGTTCCGTTCAGAGTCGAAGTTCCGAAAAGTTTCGCCAGACCAAAAAAATCCAGCACCATTGCGCTAACACCTTTGGCAATATTTCCGTTTCCGAAATATCTGGTCACGGCATAGCCGTTATAAAGCTGTAAGATCACAACAGAAAACCCCCATATGATCCAGAACCCTCCCATTGTTTTTATCAGTCTTTTGGCTGTCCACTTGCCAGGTGTAGAATTATTTTTTCTATAACTGAGATACAGTCCGTATCCGGAAATAAATGCATAGATCGGTACACAGATCTTAAATGTTCTGCACAGATACATGATCCAATCTGCTGAAAACGGAGTGAAAACAACATTCAGCCCCTCAAATCTGTCTTGACTCAGATACATATGATGGAACAACATCATAACAATGGCAATGCCCTTTATCGCCTGAGAATTATATTTATCAAACTTTATTGCCTGCTTTCCTTCCAAAATCCAACCTCCATATTACCGATTCTCGATGATCCTCTCATAAACTCGTTTGGAACAGTTACGATCATTAAATGCAAAGGTCTCATCCATTCGTTTCCGATATTCCTCTTTCATCTGACAGCTGTCTGCCATATATTCGATGATCCGTTCCACAGTTCCATCCAGTGTATGCTCCACCTCTCCGAAGCCATCTCTCTCATAGTCAAAGTATCCCTCTGTGTAGGAATGCGCGCCACTGAAAAAGCTGTCTCTGTCAAACTGGGAGTATACGATGGGTTTTCTCAAATATGCAAAATCAAAGGCAACCGAAGAATAGTCTGTGATCATCAGATCTGTCTGGGCAAAAATGTCCTTGTAGGAATAAGACGAATCCATAAATTTTACCCGTGGATCATGACGGAACATATGCAGACCGTCAATGGTATTTGGGTGAGGCATGAAGCAGATGGTATATCCGTATTTCTCTGCCGCTCCCAGAAGTCTTTCGTTGTTGAGAAGATCATCATAAAAATGGAAATATTCGCTTTCCTTAAATTCTTTTCCAAGCTGCCATACTCCTCTGGCATCGGTTCCTGAGGAAAGGCTCTTGCGCCAGGTAGGCATCACCGTCACATACTTACGCTCATCATGGACCAGACGGTCATAACGCGGCATTCCCGTAAGCCAGATATTTTTTTCCGGATAAAAATAGTCATAGGTAAAGGCAGAATCATATTCCGGCTTTGTGCTGACGATAAATCCGAAAAGATTACGGTTGTATTTGTTCAGCCACTTGGACTGGTTGTCTTTGGTCACACCATGCTGCAAAAATACCAGCTTTTTGTCATAGATGATATCGCGGTACAGATACTCCAGCTTTCCAAAAGGATTGATCACCGGTTTGTTAGCCTGGGAGGACAGTGAAAATTCATTCAGCAGGAACAGAAGCTTATGCTTCCAGGAGAAAGGCTCCACAACCTTTCCAAGCTTCTTCATTTCCACATAATCCTGTGTATCCTTGTTGACTACAAAGTACGGCTCCACCGTAGGATCCGGATTGGCGCAGAGATAGCGGAACATCACTTCGCCGTTGTCATCTCCGCGTGTTGTACGATCAGAGATCAGCCAGATCTGCTTTTTCTGCTTCGCCTTCTGCATCTCGTAGAGCTTACGCACGAGAACTGCCTTTTTTCCGGCCTTTCCCTGAGAAAATATTGCTTTGGTGCGTTTTTTCTTCAGCTGTCTCTCCCTGCTCTGACTGTATGGCTCTACCGTTACTTCATACTGATGGCCCAGAACCTTTGCATCTTCCTGATCCTCTCCACGGATCATCCGGACTTTTTCGTTAAGATACAGAAGCTTATCCTCTATGTGCAGGAAAAGCGGCAGCTTCTTTGTAAATGGCACATATTTTCCGTAGGAAATATTGTACATTTTGTTTACATTTCCATCTGTGCCTGTGCCCCAGCTGATAAACTCCCGGATCTCAGAAAGCGGGATGTCCACGATATACAGCTTCTCAACGGCACTTTCTTCTCTGCACCAGCCGGTTCTTCCCAGTGTATATTTCCATCTGGCTTCATAGGTGTTGCCACCAGTCATCATATATGCACGGTTTGTCCTGCTCACAGGCTCCACAATGGAAAATTCACAGTGCAGCTGGTCTTTTTCCGGCTGGAATATCTTGACACGGAGATTGTCATATATGGGATTCAGGATCGTGTCTGCCTGATCCGGAAATTTTTTGCATATATCCGGATAATATTTCCGGAGAAGATATACTTTGTTTGCCCTGCTGATATGCTGATTGGACATCACGATCTCCGGAAACTCCATCTGCTTCAGGAAGCTTTCGATGCCTTCCCCATATCTGCACTTTTTCTCTTCATCAAGCTCCTCGTTATCAAATATGATATCAGCTATTTTTGCGCTGTAATACAGCAGCACATAATCTGCATTTTTTTCATGAACAGGATTTTCTTTTATTCTGCAGTCTGCGATCTTTCGGAAAAATTCCTGATAAAATACCTCCAGCTGGTCCGGATCCTGCAGCATATTCTTCCAGTCCTCCACCATGAGATGGTCCGCAAGGATCTGCACATAGATATCTTCCCCTGAAGCCACTCCCAGACTCCGGCAGCTTACAACGGACCGATATACCATGGTCATCACATCAAGATACCAGATCTCCGGACGGATCTCGGATACCCATTTCACCTGATCTGCGGCAAATGTGTAAGCGGTATACAGCTGATGCAGAAGATATACATTATTATCCAGCGTTGTTTTTTCGGTGAAACGGTTACAGTAATTATTATGCTCCCGCACATGGATATTTCCTTTTCCACGGATCTTTGTTAGGACAACATCTCTGTTCTCTTCCTCAAAGCAGCGTCTGATCTCTGCACTGGATTTTGGGGAAAAACGGATTCCGGCTTTTGCAAAAACAACATAGCTTCCGGCTATCTTATCCTTCAGCTCCGCCACAAGATCCCCGCATTCCAGTCCGTCAATATATAAAAGATCCCGGTCATCCAGCATCTCCCGGAAACGAGGATCCTCCGGATTGAACTCTCCGTAGATCTTATCCAGCTCTTCGTCCTTGAGCTCTTTCTCCTTTTCTCCGGCTTCCTCCAGCTCCCGCATGTCCCGTTCATCAGGAATATCCATATCTCCTGCAATGCGTACTGCAAGGATCTGTACCGTTCCTTCCGGTATGACCTCACGTACATTTTTAAAGGTTCTGTAAAGCTTTGCGGTATCTTTTGCAAAAACAACTACTGAAAATTCATACTCCCTGTTCATATTGCTCCTTTTGTATCCTTATATTAAAATTTTTTCTCTTTCAGCCTTCTTTTCAGTTTGTCCGGTATCTGAGCATTGGCTATATATTCATAGATTCGTTTGCTGTTGTCATTGTCCCTGTAGGGAAGAAGCTCATCTCTTCTTCCTGAAAATTCCGGTTTTTCACGGAATCCGTTCCTCGCATATTCTCCGATAAGGTCTACCAGCTGGTTCTGATCCCATGCCAGATCTCCGAAAACATCTTTTTTGTAGTCCATATAGCTTCCCTGGACTTTCTCATAGGTTTCCAGATCAAAGGGATAAAATATCACCGGTTTTTCCTGATAGTAGACATCCCAGGAAACAGAAGAATAATCGGTGATCAGCATATGGCAGCTCATCAGAAGCTGATTCAGCGGCATGGTCCCAAATGGGATCAGCCGGATATGCCTGTCTTCCACCTGAAAGCTCCGGATATGTTCCCTGAATTTCGGATGGATATAAAAGTTCAGCGTGATATTTTCCTTTTCCAGAAGAGTCTTAAGCCTCTCATCCTGCAGAAATGCTTTATAACGCTGATAGTATTCACTTTTTTTAAACTGCTCCTCGCTGATATCCTCCAGCCAGCTTCTCCATGTAGGCATCAGCAGGATCTCTTTATGAGCCGGATCCGACTTGTCCTCCAGCACATCCCATCTGGCCAGACCAGTGATGATGATCTCTTCATTATCGTATCCGAAATAATCATGGATGATCTTCTGTTCATAGCCCGAAGACACCACAAACAGTGCCATCTGATTGCCTCCGCCTTTGTGGAAGGTCCTGTGGCATTGCTTGAAGCCCATCACTCCATGCTGGAGAAATACAATGTTCTTCCGTGCCTGATACAGAACCTTGTAGATGCTGTTGGGCGAATCCCAGATATAAAAATGCCGGATCGCATCGGTGGATATCAGATACCGTGCAGCGCTGAGATAGATCATGTACTTAAATGACATGAACTGGATCACATTGGCATCATACTCTTTTACAGCCTGATAATCCGGACATTTTTTATCTATTACATAAAAAATCCGACTTCTGTCCTTCTCCGGTGCATGCTCCATACAGTACCGGAAAAAATAGAGGCCGTTGTCCTGTGCCATTGTACAGTATTTCTCGCAGATCAGCCATAATTTCTTATGATCCCAGTAAGGTTTCAGGATAAAATAGCAGAACAATGCAAGAAATTCTTTTGCTATAAATGCATAGCTGTCATATTTCGAATCATATTTCCGGTATTGAATGGTAAACTGCCTTGCTCCGTTGACAAAGGGATAAACCATATGCCCATCCCCGGTTCTGGTCCATCTTGGAAAAAGGATCAGCTTAAGTTTAAGTTTTGAACTTAAGCCTCCCAGGATCGCATCCTCATAATTTCCTTTTCCTTCTTTATCCACAGATGCCACCACATCCCAGAATGCGGTTTCCATAGGATACTGATCTACATTGATCTGTGCATGATACACGATCGTATTTCCTTTTTTTGCTGTCTGCATTTCAAAAGGAAAGCTTGTATCCAGCACTGTATTTCGCTGTTTCAGCTTCAGGGAACGGATCCTTCCTCTGGATCCTTCCAGCTCAAAACTGATCTTTATGGTTCCTTTTGTCAGCGAAAATTTCCTGGTTTTTACCTTGATCTCCGCCGGAGCTTCCATTAACTGCTGCAATTTTTCACCACCTGTTACATTTCTTTGATCGCTTTGTAATTTCTTTCACAGTTCTTTGTATCCCACAGATCAAAATATTTTCCGTGTCTTTCCAGATAGATCTCTTCATTGGCAAATCCCTGCTTATGCAGGCGGATCAGCCAGTCCGTTACTTCCTGTTCCGTTACACATACCGGACCGAAGCCATCTTTCCGGAAATCAAAATACCCGATCTGATGATGACTTTGCCGGAATTTTTCATTGTCAAACTGGTAGTAGACCAGTGGCTTTTTCATGTAGGCAAAGTCCATGGCCACACTGGAAAAATCAGTCACCAGCACTGCGGACTCTTTAAGGAGTGTCTGCACATCGTACTCAGGCCAGGACGCCACTGTGATCTTCGGATGATCCACATGAAAATATTTCAGGAACCGGTGCATTTCCCTGTGCGGATAAAAGATGATCTGAAGATCGTTCTCCTCAATGTAGCGGATCAGTCTCTCATCCTTGAGAAGTGCATCCCAGTACCGGTAATAATCGGTTTCCATGAATTTCTGTGCTTCCAGCTCGTGATCAGAGGCTGAAATCTCATTGCGGATATACATACGCCAGGTCGGCATGATCAGGATCTGGTTCTTTTTTACCTTCATATCATGAAGCTGATCAAAACGACACAGTCCCAGCTCCTGCACATAGCCTTCCGGATATCCGTACCGGTCATTGACATATTTCCACTCATCATAGGTACTGGTAACAAAAAGGCTCATTTTTGTATGCGGATAGTACAGAAAACTAAGATCTGCCGTAATGATCCCATGCTGCAGGAACGCCCGCTTGTTCCGAAGGATTCCGTAAACCTCCAGGACATAGCAGATGGCTGCGTTTGGTTTTCCCATTTTCTGGGAGCTGATATTTTTTGATGCAGCCAGATAGTAGATCCAGTGGCGGAAGCTTCCATACTGGATCACAGGTCCCAGATCTTTTACCCGGGCATAATCCGGAGATTTTCTATTGATGGCGTACACTGCATCCTCACTGGTATTTTCTCTCAGATATTTGTACAGCCAGAATCCGTTATCCCGGCATTCATTCTCTGTATCACAGAGAAGCCAGAGATCCCTGCGAAAAAGTCTGTAGACCATCGCAATGGGAAATGCCAGGATAAACTTGATGATGTGAAGCAGATCCCCAGGTTTTACTCGTTTCAGTTTTTCAAGAAATGTCTGTTCCATGTTTCCCTCTGTTTACAGGATCCCGGTTTATTCCTCTGACCAGTCTCCGTTATCATCCCAGACAATCTCTCCGTCTCCGCTGTCATCTGTATCTGTACTGTTGTCAAGAGAATCGTCACCGCTTCCGCTGTTGCTGCTGTCATCTACATAGTCGCCGCTATCATCACTGCTGTCATAGTTTCCATCATCACTACTGTTGTCGTAGCTTCCGTCATCGCTGCCGTCGTAGCTTCCGTCATCGCTGTTGTCATAGCTTCCGTCATTACTGCTGTCATAGCTTCCGTCATCACTGTTATCATAGCTTCCATCATCACTGTTGTCATAGCTTCCATCACTGTTGTCGGAAGAAGTATCCGTGATACCGGAAGAACTATCTGTCAGATCTGAAGCATCTGTGCTGTCTGCGGAATCACTGCTGTCCGCCTCACTGTTATCCGTTTCCACATTGCCAATAGTGCTCTTCTCACTCTTGTCACTGAGGCTTGTATAGGTCAGGTATGCTTCTCCGTTATCGATCATCAGTTTTGCCTTTTCCATATCGCTCAGCTGTACACTGTAGATCTCATAGGCATTTCCGTCTCCGTCTACGATCTTCATATCATAGATGGCATCTCTTGCAGAATCCGGGGTGTAATACATCTGCACCTGCTCCGCATCTTTGATGGTAGCTTCTGCAGGAACAAGACTTTTGCCCCATTCTTCCCCTCCTGCCGCGCGGAGATAGATCTCACGGATCTCTCCCTTCGTGCTGTTGGTAAGATAAATAAATTTTGCAGTACTGGTCTTTACACCGATCAGCTTCGGTGCAGGTGTAGATGTGGGAAGCGGTGTGGATGTAGCCGGTGCAGCCGTAGGTGCGGCTGTAGGAACCGGTGTTGGTGTCACCTCTGCTGTTTCCTTTGATGATTTTCCACAGCCGGCAATACCAAGCGCCGTCACTGCTGTCAGTACGATCAAAAGCTTCTTATATTTCATAATGATTACCTCCAGATTGCAGTTTTATGCTAAAAATGTTTTTCCAACGAAGTATCCGAGCACCAGGATACCAAGGATGATCCTGTACCAGCCGAATACTTTAAAATCGTGTTTCTTGATATATCCCATCAGGAATTTGATGGCAAGAACAGATACCACAAAGGATACCACAACACCTACGATCAGGATGATCAGCTCTGTGGAGCTGAAGGCAAAACCGAATTTGACCAGTTTCAGAAGACTTGCTCCGAACATAACCGGAATTGCCAGGAAAAAGGTAAATTCTGCTGCAACCGTACGGGATGTTCCTGCAAGGATTCCTCCGATAATGGTAGATCCAGAACGGGATGTTCCCGGAATCACGGAAAGCACCTGGAAGCAGCCGATGATCAGCGCTGTCTTAAAGGAAAGCTCATCCAGTCTGGTGCAGGTTGGTCTGCGGCGTTTGTTGTAGTTCTCGATAACGATAAAAAGCACACCATAAACGATCAGCATGATGGCAACGACCACATAGTTGTAAAATTTCTTTTCAATAATGTCATTAAAAGGAAGAGCGATGATGATCGTCGGCAGACATGCTACCAAGATCTTAAACCAGAGGATCCACTTATCCCTATCACAGTATTTTTCTACAAAAGTAAGGACAGTTCTGGGTACTGCCGGCTGTTTACGCAGTGCCATCTGTGTTTTCTTCGGGATTTTTCTTATGTAAAAAGGCCACAGCTTGTTCCAGTACAGTACAACAACTGCCAGGATCGCGCCAAGCTGGATCACCACCAGGAAAAATTCCATAAATGCCTCGGATACATTCAGCTTGATGAACTCATCCACAAGGATCATATGTCCGGTACTGCTGATCGGAAGCCACTCGGTGATTCCCTCCACAATACCGAGAAGGATAACCTTCAGTAATTCTATAAAAATCATGTTAACTCCTTTCCAAAAGCAAGATAAGGACAGGGCCGGTATGTGAACGACGGCCCCGTCCTTATCAGTATATTACATATTTGACAATTCGTAAACTTTTAATTTTTTATTTCACAAAATTTACAATTTTTTATCGATTGTCGATGGTGGCGATATCTACCAGAGTTAGGTGGTTCAGGTCTGTATTCTCAAGACTTGTGACCAGAGCCTCTGCAGTATCAAGGCTTGTAAGCACATTGACACCTGTCTCGATGGCATTACGACGGATCACGAAACCATCCTTCTGATGCTCAACACCCTGTGGCGGTGTGTCAATAACAACATCGATCTTGTGGCCAAGGATCAGGTCCATCAGGTTCGGAGACGGCTGCTCCAGCTTGTTGGTACGTGTTACCTTGATTCCGTTTTCAGTCAGTACGCTTGCAGTACCTCTTGTTGCAAAAATACGGTATCCCTGAGCTTCGAAACGTTTTGCGATCGGAATGATGTCCTTCTTATCCTCATCTTTTACAGTGATGATCATCTGTTTGTGCTTCGGAAGACGGATTCCGGCTCCGATGAAGGCTTTGTAAAGAGCCTCGTTAAAGGTTTTTGCAATACCAAGGCACTCACCTGTGGATTTCATCTCAGGTCCGAGGCTGATATCTGCGCCCCTGATCTTCTCAAAGGAGAATACCGGCATCTTGATTGCAAAGTACTCTGCTTCCTTCTGAAGTCCCGGTGTATAGCCCAGCTCTTTGATCTTGCGGCCAAGGATGACTCTTGTTGCAAGAGGAACGATCGGAATTCCGGTTACCTTGCTGATGTACGGTACTGTACGGCTGGAACGCGGGTTAACCTCGATCACATATACATCCTCGCCTACAACGATGAACTGGATATTGATCATACCGATAACATGAAGTGCCTGTGCAAGACGACGTGTGTATTCGGCGATGGTATCTTTTGCTTTCTGGCTGATGGTCTGTGCCGGATATACGGAAATACTGTCTCCGGAGTGGATACCTGCACGCTCGATGTGCTCCATGATTCCAGGGATCAGGATGTCCTCACCATCGCATACTGCATCGACCTCAATCTCTTTACCCATCAGGTACTTATCAACAAGGATCGGATGCTCCTGTGCGATCTGGTTGATGATTCCGATGTACTCTTCCACGTCCTCATCGCTGACAGCGATACGCATTCCCTGTCCTCCAAGTACATAGGACGGACGGACAAGTACCGGATAACCCAGCTCATTGGCAGCTTTTTTCGCCTCTTCTGCTGTGAATACGGTATGTCCCTTCGGTCTCGGGATCTCACATTTCTCAAGGATAGCATCAAAGAGCTCTCTGTCCTCTGCAGCATCTACGTTCTCAGCAGATGTTCCGAGGATCTTAACGCCCATCTTGATCAGTGCCTCTGTAAGCTTGATGGCTGTCTGTCCACCGAACTGAACAACGGCTCCGTCTGGCTTCTCGATATTTACAACATTCTCAACATCCTCCGGTGTCAGCGGCTCAAAATACAGCTTATCTGCAATATCGAAGTCTGTACTTACTGTTTCCGGGTTATTGTTGATGATGATCGTCTCATATCCCTCTTTCGCAAATGCCCATGTACAATGTACAGAACAGAAGTCGAACTCGATACCCTGACCGATACGGATCGGGCCGGAACCAAGTACCAGGATCTTTTTCTTATCTTTTGTTTCTACAGCTTCATTCTCTGTCTGCTCATCGCCATATACAGAATAATAGTATGGTGTCTCTGCCGCAAACTCTGCTGCACAGGTATCAACCATCTTGTATGCTGCACGGATGCCGTACTCTTTACGCAGGTCTTTGATCTCAGCTTCTGTCTTTCCTGTCAGGTCTGCGATGATGTAGTCCGGGAACTCCAGACGTTTTGCTTCCAGAAGAAGGTCTTTGTCCAGCTTCTGAGTTTTCAGAGCCTGCTCCATCTCAACAAGGATAGCCAGCTTATCGATGAACCAGATGTCGATCTTTGTGATATCATGAAGCTTTTCCTGGGAAACATTTCGCCTCAGGGCTTCTGCGATTTTCCAGATACGGCGGTCATCCACAATGTTCAGCTCGTCCATCAGTTCCTCATCAGAAAGATGTGAGAAATCATAGGACATCAGACTGTCTACATGCTGCTCCAGGGAACGGATAGCTTTCATTAAAGCGCCCTCGAAGTTATGGCAGATACTCATAACCTCACCGGTAGCCTTCATCTGTGTAGTCAGTGTACGTTTTGCTGTGATGAATTTGTCAAATGGCAGACGCGGGATCTTAACAACACAGTAATCCAGCATCGGCTCGAAGCTTGCATATGTTTTGCCTGTGATGGCGTTCGGGATCTCATCCAGTGTGTAACCCAGCGCGATCTTGGCTGCAACCTTGGCGATCGGATAACCGGTAGCCTTACTTGCAAGTGCGGAGGAACGGCTTACACGAGGGTTAACCTCGATAACGCAGTACTCAAAGCTCTCCGGATGAAGAGCGTACTGTACGTTACATCCACCTGTGATGCCAAGCTCTGTGATGATGTTAAGTGCAGATGTACGGAGCATCTGATACTCTTTATCTCCTAAGGTCTGGGAAGGAGCAACTACGATGGAGTCACCGGTATGGACACCAACCGGGTCAATGTTCTCCATGTTGCAGACTGTGATGCAGTTTCCTGCGCTGTCTCGCATTACCTCGTACTCGATCTCTTTCCATCCGGCGATACATCTCTCTACAAGAACCTCGCCTACACGGGAAAGACGGAGACCATTCTCAAGGATCTCACGAAGCTCCGGCTCATTATGCGCGATACCGCCGCCGCTTCCGCCAAGTGTATATGCAGGACGGAGAACAACCGGATAACCGATAGTCTGAGTAAACGCAACACCGTCTTCTACAGTTGTTACGACCTTGGATGCTGCAACCGGCTCGCCGATCTTTTCCATTGTATCCTTAAATTCCTGACGATCCTCAGCTTTACGGATCGTTGCTGCTGTGGTACCGATGAGACGTACATTGTGCTCTTTCAGGAAGCCCTTTTCCTCAAGCTCCATGGCAAGGTTCAGACCTGCCTGTCCGCCCAGTGTAGGAAGTACACTGTCCGGTTTCTCTTTGAGGATCAGCTGCTCTACGACTTCAACAGTCAGAGGCTCGATGTAAACTCTGTCTGCGATGTCTTTATCTGTCATGATGGTAGCAGGATTGGAGTTTAAAAGTACAACCTCCATGCCCTCTTCCTTCAGGGAGCGGCATGCCTGGGTTCCTGCATAGTCAAACTCTGCTGCCTGGCCGATTATGATCGGGCCTGAGCCGATTACAAGTACTTTTTTTATGTCCTTATTCCTTGGCATTATTTCTCTCCTCCCATCATCTTCATGAATCTGTCAAAAAGGTAACTGGAATCCTGTGGTCCAGGGCATGCTTCCGGATGGAACTGTACAGTAAAGATGTTCTTTCCGTTATATGCCATACCCTCGTTTGTTCCGTCGTTGACGTTTACAAATGCAGGATGTGCGATATTTTTCTCCTCAAGACCCTCTGCGTCTACAACGTAGCCATGGTTCTGGGAGGAAATATATACTCTTCCTGTCTCAAGGTCTTTAACCGGATGATTTCCGCCTCTGTGACCATATTTCATCTTATGGGTATCTCCGCCCGTTGCAAGAGCCATAAGCTGATGCCCAAGGCAGATTGCAAAGATCGGCACATCAGAATCATAGAGTTTTTTGATCTCTTTAATAATAGAAGTACATTCCTTCGGATCTCCAGGGCCGTTGCTGAGCATGATGCCGTCCGGATTGTCTCCAAGGATCTCTTCTGCAGATGTCAGAGCCGGGTAAATAGTAACCTGGCATCCTCTCTCATTCAGTGAGCGTGCAATGTTTTTCTTGGCGCCCAGATCAAGAAGGGCAACCTTCGGTCCGTTCCCCTTAAGCACTTCCTTTTCGCGGCAGGAAACCTTCTCTACCACTTTTCCTGTTGTATATGCTTTTAATCTGGGGATGATTGTATCCAGGTCATAGTTCTCGTCAACTGTGATCATTCCGTTCATGGTTCCCTTCTCACGAAGGATCTTAGTCAGTGCTCTGGTATCAATTCCTGCGATTCCCGGAATGTCGTTTTTGCTCAGAAAATGCTGAATGGTGTCTACGCTTCTGAAGTTGCTGGGAACTCGTGATAATTCGCGTACAATAAATCCGTCAATCCACGGCTTCCTTGATTCCTGGTCATCATAACAGATTCCGTAGTTTCCGATCAGCGGATATGTCATACACACCGCCTGTCCTGCGTAAGAAGGATCTGTCATTACTTCCAGATAACCGGTCATGGAAGTGTTAAAGACAATTTCACTGATGACTTCCCTTGCAGAACCAATGCTGGTTCCTGTAAATACATGGCCATCTTCCAATATCAGAAATGCTTTCATACAATCTCCCTTTCTTTGTTCTCTTATTTTATCCTAAATCTTCAAGATTGTATCACAGGAATCGTCATTTTTCAACACCATATGCAAAAAAAATGTATAAAACTAACTTAAAATATTTTTTTTGAATTTTTTTAATTTTTTTGAATTTTTCTATTGACATTATCCAATTCCTGAGTTATTATAAATGAGCAGTCGAGGAGCGGAGCAAACAAAGCAAAGCAAGCCGGTTGAAAAAATGCAGGAATGGCGGAATTGGCAGACGCGCAGGCTTCAGGTGCCTGTGGTCGCAAGATCGTGTGGGTTCAAGTCCCATTTCCTGCATTCTTTTTTATTTTATCCAAAATCAAAAAAAACAGAAGCGCCCAACACCGGCACTTCTGTTTTTTTATTTATTTTTCTTTTTCAGAAAAGATCTCGCTCCCGCCCCAGAGAAGCGCACCTGTAAATATGAAAAGATCCGAAATATTAAATACGACCTTCTTAAGCTTCGAATTTTCCACATTCAGGCTCACATAATCCGTGACGTATCCCTTTCTGCGACGTTCCGTATAATTATTCAGACCGCCGCCCAGGATCATGGAAAGCCCAAGCTTGGATATGCGTGTGCCTTTTTCTCCGGAAGTACGTATATACTCCCAGATCGCACCGCCCAGCACCATAGATGCAAGATCTCTCAGGAATTCTTTATCTTTGTTTTTTAATATTCCAAGCATCATCCCATGATTATGGCAATTTCTTACGATCAGTCTGCCTCCCAGGCACTTTTCCTTCAGATCTTTCTTTTCCGATGTGTTGATTTTCTTCTTTATATAATAGTCTGTACCAAAGATTCCCGCCGTCAGTAAATTCCACAACATTATTCCCTCTCCTTATTTCTGTGGTCTGCATAATACTCAGGCAGGCTCCCACTGGGGAAAGCCTGCCTTATATGCTTATGGTTATTCTGTTTTTTCTTCTATTGTTTCTGTATTTTCCGGATCAGCCGCAGGCTCCTCTGTTTCTGCAGATCCCACTTCCGTTCTTTCCTCTTCCAATTCCGGATCTGATCCTGATGTTTCTGTTTCTGACGCTTCTGCGGTTTCTGCTGTTTCTACTACTTCTGACGCTTCTACTGTCTCTTCCGGATCTGCTTCCGCTTCTGTCTCCGGTACTTCTGTCACCTCTGCCTCAGCAGCCTCTTCAAGCTCCTCATCTGCCTGCTCAATCACATCGGCAGCTTTCTCTTCCAGCTCCGCTGTAGGACACGCCGCTCCGCAATACGGACAGAAGCTGGCCTCCCGCATCACCGCCTTATGGCAGGCCGGGCAGAACTTCTCCCCTTTACTGGCAGCGATCGCATCTCTGTAGTGATCTGCCTCCAGCATGTGCTGGCTGATCTCCTCGCAGATAGCTCCCGTCTCACCGTCAACGGCATCTCCCTGCTCATAACGTGTATAGATCATCTTTCCGATATCCATCATCAGCTTTTCGGTCATACGCTCCTGTGCAGAGAGCTTGTTACGGATCTTCTGGATCTCATAGAGATTCTCTGCTCTGGAACTTAAGCCCTTTGCCTTTCTTGTCAGTGTGTTTCCCAGATCATCCCAAAAACTGCTTTTTGCCATATCTGTCACGCTCCTTTATATATTAAAGAATCTTCTTGTTTCTTATCCTTCCAGTGCCGGGATCTCCTGTCCACGCATAAGGATCTTCGGACCTCCGTTGCCCTGAATGTATCCCTCTGTGATCACGACCTCACCGATATTGTCGTCCTTCGGGATCTCATACATGATATCCAGCATATATTCCTCCAGGATAGCCCGGAGAGCTCTGGCTCCTGTATGGCGTTCCAATGCCTTACGGGCAATGGCATGTAAGGCACCGTCCTCAAACTCCAGTTTTACTTCATCCAGTGCCAGAAGCTTCTTGTACTGTTTCAGAATAGCATTCTTCGGCTCCTTGAGGATCTTCACAAGCATATCTTCCGTCAGCCCGTTCAGGGTAAAGATGATCGGAAGACGACCGATAAATTCCGGAATCATTCCAAATGCACGGAGATCATCTACCGTTACTTTCTCCAGCACATGCGGATCATCATCATATTTGTCCTTCAGATCTGCATAAAATCCGATAGACGCCTGTTTATTCAGTCTTTCTTTGATGATATTCTCAAGATCCGGGAACGCACCGCCACAGATAAACAGAATGTTCCTTGTATTCACAGTCACCATAGGTACCATGGCATTCTTGCTGGTAGCACCTACCGGAACTTCCACTTCACTTCCCTCCAGAAGTTTCAGAAGTCCCTGCTGGACAGCCTCTCCGCTGACATCTCTCTGGTTGGTATTCTTCTTCTTTGCGATCTTATCGATCTCATCGATGAAAATGATCCCGTGCTCTGCCTTCTCCACATCATTATCTGCAGCTGCAAGCAGCTTGGATACTACGCTCTCGATATCATCACCGATATAACCGGCCTCTGTAAGAGATGTGGCATCTGCAATGGCAAGCGGTACCTGAAGAAGTCTGGCAAGCATCTTCACCAGATAAGTCTTACCGCAGCCTGTAGGTCCGATCATCAGCATATTGGATTTCTCGATCTCAATATCATCCATGGTATCTGTGGCAACTCTCTTATAATGGTTGTATACACCTACAGACATTACCTTCTTGGCATATTCCTGTCCGATCACATATTCATCCAGAGTTGCTTTGATCTTATGTGGTGCAGGAATATCTCTGAGATCGATCACCGGCTTCGGAGTCTCTGATTTTTTCTTGATCTTCTTCGCCTGGTTTCCGGGATTCTGGAAACTGCTGAGATCGATCATGCTCACATTCGGCATGTTAAAAAGATCGGAATAATTTCCATTGTTCATCTGGGTGTTCATAGTATCAAAGCTTTTCTGCATGCAATCTGCACAGATATGTATATGATTGGGAAGGTCGATCATCTTCCCTGCCTGACTCTCCGGTCTGCGGCATAAAAAACAGAATTTCTCGTATTTCTGCTCCTGGTCATTGTCTTTATTATTATCAAACTGATCTGCCATAACATTTCCTTTCTGGTTTTTATTATGCATATTATAGCACATAATCCCGCTGTATCAAATTAAGTTTTTATAAACCGGGGAGCTGCATGTTCTTATGCAGCTCCCCGGTTTATAAATGGTTATCCTGTATTTTCTTTTATTTGTCAGAAGAGGGTTTGCTTCCGAGGGTCACTTCAACCGTCTGTTCCTTGTACTCTCCGCTGTTCGCTCTGGAGATCACCACTTCGATGGTTTCTCCTGCCTCATAATACTGCAGCTTATCAACAAGGTCATCCTTGCCGCTTACCTTCTGTCCATCCAGCTTCACAATGATATCGCCTTTTTTGATCCCTGCATTATCTGCTGCGCCACCTTCCGTTACCTCAGTAATAAAAGCACCTGCCGGCATATTATACATCTGGATGGCTTCTGTTGTAAGATCGGCAGCCTTGACTCCCATATATCCTACCTTGGAAGAATCTTCCACCTTATCCCTGGTTTCGCGGTTCATCAGTTCTTCCAGGATTGGCTCTGCCTTGGAGATCGGAATGGCATATCCCATGCCTTCCACCTGACTGTCTGCATACTTGGCCGCATTGATACCGATCACTTCACCGTTCATGTTCAGAAGTGCACCGCCACTGTTTCCGGGATTGATCGCTGCATCAGTCTGGATCAGTCCGCTGGCTTCTCCGTCCTCTGTACTGATGCTTCTGTTAAGGGCACTTATCCATCCGGAGGTAACTGACTGTCCATAGCCCAGTGCATTGCCAATGGCAACCACCTGCTCACCAACTACAAGATCGTCCGAACTTCCCATCTGTGCGATCTTGATCTCCTCCATGGTCTCATCCGGAATATCGGATTTCTCCACTGCCACCACTGCCAGATCATTCTCTTCATCGGTGCCTTTGATCTTGGCAGAAACTGCGTTATCCACATCCGCATCTCCATCGAAGCTGCTTGCCATAGCCTGGGTTTCTTCTTCCGCTCCTACCACATCACTGCCTGCAAAGCACACAGTAAGTGTAGTCGCTCCAGATACCACATGGTTGTTAGTCGCAATGAGAAGCTCGCTGTCATTTTCTCCTACAATAATACCGGAACCACTTCCTGCACTCTGATACTGCCTCGTTCCATATCCGAAAAAGCTTGGGATCTCCTGCACACTGACAGATGTAATGGCAACGATAGAAGACATGGTTGCCTGGGCTACACCGGCCACTGTACCACTCTCTGCCACAATATCCTTCACAGTAGAATCCGCAGAGCTACTGTCAGTACTGTCCTCTGTTCCGGTAACTGTTTCTGTCTTTCCGATCGTTGTACTGCTGTCATTTCCTCTGTATTTATCTGCTGCAATATTCACGCCCTGAAAAACTGCTCCGGCTACCAGCCCAAAGATCACAGCCAGTGCCACCGCAGTGGCTGCTTTCTTTCCAAAGCTGTTGTTGCCTGAAAAATCTCTCTTTTTCCGTGGCTTTTTGGGCGGTATATTTCCACCGGCATAATTACCGGCCTGAGGCTGGTGCACCTCATAATGTCCGTATTTCGTTTTTTCCTGCGAAGTGCCTTCACTCTGTCCGGCACCTGCATAACTGTCTTGTCTGCTCTCCTGCATCCTGCGTCCCTCAGAATAAGGATGCGTCAGCGGTTTCTGTTCTGCCGAAGCATTCTTATCCTCATCCGGCAAGTCTGTCACCCATTTATTCTCTTCACTCATGCCTCTGGTGCTCCCTTCTATGTTATCTGATGCATGTATCTGTTACTGCTCACTCCGTTCTCAGTAACATTTATTTCTCTTATAAAAGACAGTTTAACAGGGAATTGTGTTTAAACTGTGATATCTCTTTTAAAAAACCGTGACCTGCTCTTATTTGTTCTTTTTCCAGTATTCCGGATTCATGGTGCAGGAGCGGATCATTTTTTCAGGGAGCTTTTTGTATCGTTTTCCGAGAAAATAGCCGGCATATTTGGAGACACTTTGCAAAAACAGTCCGGGGATCAGCCATATGTGGCCTGTTTTCAGAAGATATGCCATGCTTTTTTTTACCAGCCGGATGCCCTCACCTTCGGAAGGCACTCCTTCAAAAACCTCCGGATGCTCCGCCTGGGAAACTCCCAGATCAAAATTCCTGTGGAACTGCTGCATACAGGTGTAATTGTGAGAATGATATACACGCGCTTCTGATACATAGGCAACTCCATAGCCTTTTTTTACTATCCAGCCTGCATAGATCATATCTTCATTAAAAATAGCATGCTCCGGAAATCCACCAATCTCATCATAGATCCTGTGATCATAAGCAGCACAGACGTTGGAGCAGAAATATGTTTTGATCCCGTAGGTCTGTACATCTTTTTCCGTTTTCAGACAGGACTGTTCCGGATAATTAAAGGAACGGGTATATTTTTCCAGAAATCTGCAGTCCTTTTTTGGAAGCTGACGCGCATAAGCGGCTCCTGCCTGTGGATTCTCTGCAAGAGCTCCTACCAGTGCTCCGATCAGTTCCCTGTCTGCCGGCATTGCATCCTGTGTCATAAATACAAGGATCTCCGCATCCGAAAGCTCTGCCGCCTGCCTTCTGGTACCGCCATGGTCAAATTCTTCTTTTGTAAGATGCCGGACTTCCACAAGCGGATATTCCTGTTCCCAGGTCTCTTTCCAGAATTTCTTTTCTGTATTCATGACAAGGATCTTATTGATAGGATATTTCTGTGCGCTGAGTCTTTCCAGCAGTTTTTCAAATTCTTCTCCCGGACGGTATGCCGGGATGATCACGTCTGTTTTTAATGTTTTCATATTTGTCTCCTGTCCAGAAAGGACCACCCGTTACTGGATGGTCCCTTCTGCTGGTTGCTCATTTTGATGTTTTATTCATTCTCCGAATAATCTTCTCCGTCGGTATAATCGCTATAATCCGTATCGGAATCGCCTCCGGAATAGTCCGTATCTGTGCTGTAATCGTCTCCGGAATAATCCGTATCTGTGCTGTAATCGTCTCCGGAGTAATCCGTATCATAATCTGTGTCTGTGCTGTAATCAGCATCATCACTTGTGTCCGTACTGCTGTAATCTGTGGATGTATCTCCCTGCCACGTGTACGAATCATCCGTTGTGTCATTCGGTGTATCTGTCACCGCAGGTGCAGTGTCCTGCACGTCGCCTCCGCCTGCGATATTTGTGATCTGGGCACTTCTGTTGAGTACATCCTGCGTCGGAGTGTAACTGGTGTCTCCATACAGAAACTGATGCATCTTCAGAACATTGGATTCCAGTGTGGTAGGTACGATAACGCTGCCCTTTACCTGGGCAAATTTATAATCGTTGGGGAAGCCTGTAGTTTCATCAATACTGTAGCCGATCATAGCCGGGATCATCTTCAGGATCTCTGTTTTGGAAACAGAAGTTTTGACCATCGGGAATACCTGATCCATAATATCAAAGATAGTGGAAAGTCCTGCCTTTTTCGCCTTATCTACGATCATCTGGATCACTCGCCTCTGTCTCTCGGTACGTCCCATATCAAGACTTGCAGTATAACGGATACGGCAGTAGGAGGTAGCCTGTACACCATTAAGATGATAGGTATCTACGATCGCTTCCTCATCCTCCGGCTTCGGATCCGGCAGTTCGACCGGTGTGTAGCTCTTTCCGGTTTCCTCTGATGTCTCCACACAGTAATTGTTCATATGAACGATCTCCGCATAGGAAAGAGGGATGTCCAATCCTCCGAGGCAGTCTACCACAGTTACCAGCGCATTAAAATCAATGGCAACATAATCTGTGATATTCAGATCCAGATTCGTATTCAGCATGGAAACCGCGTTGGTCGGTCCGCCAAATGCATATGACGAATTGGCTTTGGAATAGGTATCATCCTTTACATTGAGAAGGGTATCTCTATAGACAGACACAAGTTTGACTGCCTTTGTATCATTGTTGATACTCGCAATGATGATGGTATCACTGTTCTCTGTATTCAGCTTCTCATTCTTGCTTCTGTGATCCAGTCCGAACAGTGCATAGGTGGTATATCCCGTCATCTGCGGTGCCTGATCATTGGTTACAATATCCTGGTCTGCAAGATCTGTTTCCTGGATGTCGATCTTATCCAGTTTGGCTGAGATCTGACCATAAACGAACAGACCTCCGATAAACAGGAGCAGTACGACGATCTCCAGGATAAATAAAATCTTCTTGCTTTTTTTCCGAGGTTTTGACATCTTTTCCTTTTCCCCTTTTTAGTATGCGTTCTTATTAATAAATCCTTTGAATATGGTAAGAAACATGATCTTTATATCAAATCCCACAGACCAGTTTTCGATATAATACAGATCACACTCTATCCTTTTTCTGATAGAAGTATCTCCACGATAGCCATTTACCTGTGCCCACCCGGTAAGACCCGGCCGCACCTGATGCTTGACCATATAACGTGGTATCTCCTCCCTAAACTTTTCTACAAAAAACGGCCTCTCCGGTCTTGGTCCCACAAGACTCATCTCACCCTTCAGAATGTTAAAAAGCTGCGGAAGCTCATCCAGACTGGTATGACGCATAAATTTACCGATTCCGGTAACTCTTGGATCGTTCTTTACTGTCCACGCCTTTTTTTCTTCTGATTCTTTCTGGATCTCCATGGAACGGAATTTATACATCCGGAAAGTCTGATTATGAAGCCCGACACGTTCCTGCTTATAGATCAGCGGTCCCGGCGAAGTCAGCTTGATCAGCATACACAACACCAGCATCACTGGTGAGGACACAATGATCGCAACGATCGCGCCTGCAATATCCATAGATCTCTTGATCAGTGCATTAAACGTGTTGCTCAGGGGCACATACCGGATATTGATCACCGGAAGCCCGAGAATATCTTCTGTATATGGTTTGGTCGGAATAATATTATTATAATCCGGAATAAATTTTGTGTGCACGCCGGATTTTTCACAGAGTGCAACGATCTCTTCCAGACGATAATACTCACTTAAGCCCAGGGTAATGGCTATCTCATCCAGACGACTGGATGGAAGGATGATCATCAGATTGGCGATTCGACCGATCACCTTAACGCCCTTATAAGTAGTGCCTGCCGGCACATTGTCATCCAGTATGCCCCTGATTACGTATCCCCATTGCGGATTCTGCAGGATCCTGTCTACATATTCCTCGGCAGCACGGCTGTATCCTACCAGCAGCACCTGTTTCTGGTTCATTCCTTTTTTGCGCATATCCCGGAGAATGTAAAATATGACCATACGCACAAGCCATTCCAGGACGATATTGATCACACAGAAAGAAACCAGAGTAAGACGGGAATAGTCCAGCTCTTTAAAATTGTAAAGTGCAAACATGATGATAAGGAGCCCTAACGCATTTGCCTTCACAATTCCGGCAAGTACGAGACGACGCCCCTGCATTCGCATCGGTGTATAAAGATCAAAGGCCTGATAAAGAAGTAAATATCCCGGAATAATGAATATCAGCATAAACATATATTCCTGGACGGTCTTGGACTGGACCGCCGAATGTTCAAAAATTCCCTGAAAACGGATCAACCAGGCCAGGGCATAGGAGGCCGCGATCACAAATACATCGATCAGCATATGGAGACGACTGAAATTTTTCTGGTTGTCTTTAATCAATTTCCGCCACCTCATTTAAGTTCATTGCTTTTATCTTATAATAGATGAAACTCAAAAGCAATAAAATCTTCCCTCCGAAATATAAAAATCCTGTGAAAATATGATGTCTTAACCGGCAAAACGCCTAAAAATGTTGATCCAGAGTTCAAACTGGAGCTGTATATAACGTGGAAGATTCCTCATGGAAAATCTAACTTTTTTGTTTTTGCGGCTGATCTGAAAGCCGTTTTTGATGCCTGCAAGGTACTCACGTCCGAATCCCTTGGACGCAAAAAACAGGATCTTCGCACCGAATCCCACCAGAAAAAACGGAAGGTTCAGCACGATCTGGAGAAACGGCATATTCTTATAGATAAGATAAATATTGTTTCTGGAAGAATACCGGATCTTAAACTGATTATATCTGGAGCCGCTAGTGCCGCTTCCTACATGATAAACCTTCGCTTTTGGAGCATACCAGTTCTGATAACCGCAGATCCTGGCACGATAGCCGATATCCAGATCTTCCAGATAAGCAAAATGCTCCTCATCAAAATCTCCGATCCTGTCAATAAATTTCTTCCGGTAGATCGCAGCTCCCGCACAGGTGGAAAAAATCTTCTGCTCTCGGTCATAATGGCGGATATCCTTGCCTTTTCCCCTGGCAAAAGCCCAGCCAAGGGCACAATAATAATTTCCGGCATCATCCATCTTGTCCCTGTCATGAAGCTGGATCATCTTTGCCTGACAGGAAAATGCCTTCTTATGTCTGCGCAGGGCAGCAACCATCTCCTCCAGGAAATCCGGTTCCGCTTCCGTATCATTGTTCAGAAGCAGCACATATGGGGAACGTGCCGCATGGATCCCTTCATTGACGGCTCTGCTGAAGCCGTAATTCTCCGGAAGCTGTATCATGTGTACCCATGGATATTCCGCTGAAACAAATGCACAGCTGCCATCAGTGGAATCATTATCCACTAGTATAACCTCAAAATTACGGATAGTCTGTCTTTCAAGACTGGAAAGAACACCATCCAGATATGCCATTCCGTTAAAGTTTGGTATGACTACTGATACTTCCTGCATTGCTTTATCCCTTCTTCTTTCCCATTCCCTGAAGGGGCTTCAGGGAATAATTCCATTTGGTTAAAGAAAGATTTTTGTTATAGTATGGATCTCCTTTTTTCAGGATATCCAGCCAGTGACAGCGCATGTATTCGATCTCCGTCTGGAAACGGCGGACCTTTTCCTCGCTGTCCTCAGTGCCTCTTGACTTGGATTCGTAATGATAGAGCTTCACATACGGATCATAGACGATCAGATGGCCGTGGCTTCGCACCTTCAGACAGAGATCCACATCATTAAACGCAACTGCAAGCTCTTCCGTAAAGCCTCCTGCCTCCAGAAAAACTTCCTTCTTCATCATCATACATGCTGCAGTCACACAGCTCATATCCTGCAGAAGAGAAGCCTTATGGAGATATCCGGTACGCTCTGCCGACATATTCACAAACATGTTCCCGGCAATTCCGCCCATTCCCACCACGCAGCCTGCATGCTGAATGGTGTTATCCGGATAGATCAGCTTGACGCCAACTGCACCTGTTTCCTTACGCTGGCACACGCTCAGCATCTCTGACATCCAGTCCGGATCGATGACCTTTACGTCATTATTCAGAAAAAGCAGGTAATCTCCTTTGGCATGGCGCACCCCGAAATTGTTGATGGCAGAATAGTTGAAGCCTTTTTTCCAGCGGATCAGATGGACCCTGGGATCCTCCGAAAGCTTTCTGTAATACCGAAAGATCTCTTCGGAGCTGCTGTTATTCTCCACAACGATGATCTCGTAATTTTTGTAGGCAGTTTTTTCAAAAATGGATTCCACGCAAGCCTGAAGCGTTTCTTTCTCCTCACGGTTCGGAATGATAACAGAAACCAGAGGTTCTCCCTGCACCGGATACTTCACACGGTAAAATCCAAAATCCGGAGTATGCTCCACGGTTCCCGGAGTTCCGGTCCGTTTGAGATTCCCCTCAATGGCACGTCTGCCGGCTTCAAAAGCATACATCTTGCTTGCCGGATTATCTGCTGTGGAGGATTTGTGGGTCCTCCAGTGATAAAGAATCTCAGGTACATGGACCACTTCCCTTGCCTGCTCCACACAGCGGAAAATGAAATCATAATCCTGGGCGCCGTCAAATTCCCGGCGGAATCCGCCCACTGTCTGCACTACGGAACGTCTTACCACCAGAAAATGGCAGATATAATTATTGGATCTTAAAAGATCCAGGTTAAAGTCCGGTTTCAGATGGGGCTGAAAATGTTCAGAAAGATCTGTCGTGACCTTATCCTCATCTGTATAGATCACATCCGCCTCCGGATGCTCCTCCAGTGCCGCCGCGACCTCATACAATGCATTAGGTGCCAGCAGATCATCATGATCCAGAAGTGCGATAAATTCACCCTCTGCCATGGCAAAAGCTGCGTTTGTATTTTCTGCAATGCCAAGATTCTCTTTCAGATCCTGATAGCGGATCCTCCTGTCCATCTCTGCATAGGATCTCAGCACAGTCTGCATGTCCGGATTCTCCGGGCTTCCGTTTGCCAGACACAGCTCCCAGTTCTCATATGTCTGTGCAAGGAGAGAGTCCAGCATCTGTCTTAAAAAACGCTCCGGTGTCAGATATGCAGGTACCACAATGCTGATCAGCGGCCCATCCGGAAATTTGCGTTTCCGCTGCTTCTCCAGTGTTTCCTCGTCAGGTCTGTATGCCTCATACCATGGTCCGTAAGGAACCTCTTCCGGTTCAAAACGTTCATGAAGCCGGATCCAGAACTCTTTCAGACCATAATGCTTCAGGTATCTTAAGCCCTTCTGTACTGTATAGGGGGAAAGCTTCTTTATAAGTCTGTCCCATTGGATCTTTCCTGTAGAATCATCTTTACTCATATATTATCTCCGTATTACTCAGTTTGATGTTACTGTTCACTCTGTTCTCAGTAACAGTTTGATGAACATATTTTACCATTCCATCATTTTTTTTGCAAGGAAGAGAGGAAATGTGTTATACTGAGCTTACGTATGTATTGCTTACATAAGAATTATTTTTTATACAGGAGTACCATTTATCATGAAAAAATCAAGAATAACCACAGCGCTTCTGGCTATTGGGATCTCCGCTTCCATGGTGTTCCAGACTCCAGTTTTCGCCACAGAAGAAACCGCTGTTGCTGTATCCTCCGGTGTTACCACCAATGGGATCAGCGGATGGCCTCAGGGGCCTGAGATCACTTCCGCATCTGCCGTGATCATGGAAGATACTTCCGATACGATCCTCTATGCCAAGGATATGGACACCACGCTTTCTCCGGCCGGCGCAGTTAAGATCATGACCTGTCTTCTGGCACTGGAGAACAGCCAGCTTGACGATCAGGTTACCATGACAGAAACCGGTGTATCCGGTGTTACAGATGGAGGCGCTCATATTTCCTCACAGCTCGGAGAGGTATTTACCATGGAGCAGTGCCTTTACGCTCTGATGTTGGCCTCTGCCAATGACATTGCTCTCCAGGTCGCAGAACAGATCGGCGGATCTGTGGATGCCTTTGTCCAGAAAATGAACGACCGTGCCAAGGAGCTAGGATGTACCAATACGGTATTCACCAATCCTACCGGTCTCCCGGATGACAACCAGCATACCACAGCACATGATCTGGCTCTGATCATGCAGGCGGCCATCCGTAATGACAGCTTCCGCACCATCTCCGGAGCCACCTCCTATACGATCCCGGCTACCAATGTTTCCGGCGGTACCCGTAACCTGACAAGCTCTTTTACCATGACAGATCCTGCATCCGCTTCCTATTATGAAGGATGTATCGGCGGTCGTGAAAGTACCACCACTGCTTCCGGAAGCGTTCTTGTCACAGCTGCACAGCGAAACGGTACTACTCTGATCGCAGTAGTCATGAACGGAGCGACCGGTCAGACAGCCAACGAAGCGATCTCACTTCTGGATTACGGTTTTTCCAATTTCCAGCTTCTGAATCTCAGCGAGGATGATTTTCACATCCTGTCCGGCGGCACTGTAATGGTTCCATCCGGTGCGACCGCAGACGACCTGACTACGGAAGATACGGAATCTGATGGTCAGATCTTACGCACCTATTTCTTTGGCGGAACTCAGGTGGGAACTGCAGTTGTCGAGGATTCCTCCCAGGAAAGCGCTTCCGATGTACTGGAAAATGATGAAAACATGGATTCTGCAAAAGCTTATTCTGAATCCAGATCCCAGATCCCGTATTTTGCCATTGGCGGTGTGGGCATCCTGCTCCTTATCCTTCTGCTGTGGCGCATGATCCGGATCATCCGTTCCTGATCTTGGTTCCCAGGCAAATATATTTCAGAATTAAAAAATCCCTCCTATGTACCGGTCATATCCGGATACATAGAAGGGATTTTTTTCTGCCATCTCACCCATCGGGGTGTCAGCCATAAAACGGAACTACCAGGAAGATATAGCATAAAAACGGAGAAGCAGCCAGAAGTGCTGTCAGGACCCGGTATATCCACATCCTGATATTTTCTTTTTTTACAAAACGCTCAAGCAGACGATTCCAGCCGGCTGTCACAAAATACATGGCCGGATACAGTGCCGGCATGATATAACGTCCCTGTGCCTGGTTGTCACTATAATATACATAATACATAAACAGACCCACAGGGATCAGGATCAGAAGGATCAGCAGCAGATGAAAGATCCCTTTTCTGTCCCATTTATCGTACACGGTTATTGTTTTTATCTTCATCTTTTCACTTCCTGCTGCTTTTCGTTCTTTTACTACAGTACGTTTCTTCGGATAAAACATTCCCAGCATGGTCAAAATACCAATCCCACCCATTCCAAAGAACAGGAAATATGCCTTGCTCACATTATAAGGCATATAGATCTGCATCAGACCAAAGGTTCCGATAAAGCTTACCAGTACTGTCAGCAGCCAGTTATGCTTCCAGCCCGGGTCCTGATACAGAAGGATATCCTTCCATGACCAGTTCAGCTTCTCCGGTGTAGGGTATCTGGACGGCCTGTAATCAACAGCCGCATATTTTTCCGCACACTGTGCACAGGCTTTTCTTCCGATAAGATCTCCGTCATAGAGAACGGCATTTCGTATAAACCACCAGCCGCATAAGGCAAGGGTTACTGCCGCGATCACGATCCCTCTCCGGAACAGAAATGCAACTCTCTGTTTTACCGGCTCTTCCCTGCACAGAAGGACTGTCAGGCAGAAAAACAGAAAGCTGCATAAGATCCATCCGTAGGCATTATAGTAGGACAGTGCACAGACCGCCATTCCAACAGCCAGAAGGATCGAATTTCTGAAGCTCCAGTCTCCCGCTTCCAGATAACAGGACCAGGAATACAGGATCATCGCCATGGATAAAAGTGCCAGGGAATCCGTATTTACATAAGTTCCCAGAAACAATGCCTGCGGCATAAAGCCTGCCAGTGCGGCAAACAGCCATCTTCCTTCTTTCGGAAAAAGCTTTCCGGATGCTTTCACCACAAAATATACTGCTCCGGTCACAAAGAGCACATCTGCCATTCTCGCCGCATGGAGTAATCCGTCTGCAGAAGCATGGAACAGACCTGCGATCCCCATAAATACAGCAGATACCATATAGGAAAGGATCGGATAATAGGCATAGGAAATCCCCCATGTCGCATCACGGATGGTTGGCTCATCTCCAAGAGGCAGCTTTCCCGGATGCTCATGAAGATACTGTGCCACCATGTAGCGCATTTTTTCATCAGGGCCTGCCCCCAGGGGCTGCATGAACGCCCATGCAGTCAGGAGCAGAAATGCTGCCAGGACAAGAACCCCTGCCTGAACTCTCTCATCCTTCCAGATTTTTTTCTTTTCCAAAATATAACCTCCTATATCCGCTTCAGAGAAAAATCCTGGCTCTCCAGTGTAAGGTTCGGATTATAGTAAGGATCTCCGTCACGGAGGATCTCCGGCCAGTGCTTCTCAAAGGAAGCGATCTCGCGGTTAAATCTTGCCACCTTCTCCGGTGTATCCTCAAGACCTCTGGATTTGGATTCATAGTGATAAAGCTCCGCATAAGGATTGTATACAACCAGATATCCGGCTTTTCCCAGACGAAGGCAAAAATCTATGTCATTAAAGGCAACCTGGAATTCCTCACTTAATCCGTGAACCTTATCAAAGGCCTCACGCTTCACCATCATGCAGGCTGCGGTTACAGCGCTGTAATCCTGGGCACAGATGATCCTGTGGCAGTATCCGGTAGCGTCTCTCTTCTGCTGCACAAAGCAGTGTCCCGCAATGCCGCCGAAGCCAACGACTACTCCTGCATGCTGCACGGTATCATCCTCATAATAGAGCCGCGCTCCTACAGCTCCCACATCCGGTCTCATACAGTATCCCAGAAGCTGCTCCAGACAGTCCGGGCTGATGATCTCCGTATCATTGTTGAGAAGAAGCAGATAGTCACCCTTAGCATGAGCAGCTCCGAAATTATTGATGGCAGAATAGTTGAAAATACCATCCCAGTACACCACATGGGCTTTCGGATTGGATGCTTCCAGCTCTTTATAGTAGGCAAAGGTCTCATCCTCCGTACTGTTGTTCTCCACGATCACATACTCATAATTGCGGTAAGTTGCCTTTTCTTCGATGGAATCAATACATCTCTTCAGATCATCAATGTGATCCTTGTTTGGGATGATGATGGAGATCAGCGGTTTTTCCTCCCAGAGGAATTTTGTACGGTAAAGTCCAAGATATTCACCCTTTTCGATTTCCACCGGAACTCCGAGCCTGTCATAATGAGCCTTGATGGCACGTGCTCCTGCATCAAAGGCATACATCTTGCTTTCCGGATTCTCTGCTGTGGAATCCTCATGGCATCTCCAGTGATAAAGGATCCTGGGGATATGATGGATCTGCTCTCTTCCCGCAGCTTCCACACAGCGGAACACAAAATCATAATCCTGTGCACCGTCAAATTCCTTTTTCAGCATTCCGATCTGATCCACGATCTCTTTTTTTACGACAAAAAGATGACAGATGTAGTTTACTGTACACAAAAGATCAATATTGAAGTCCGGTTTGAAATGCGGCTGAAAGAATTTGTGCCCGTCCATGGACATCTTATCTTCATCGGAATACAGAACCTTAAGCTCCGGATCCTCATTCAGCGCTTTCACACACCGGAACAAGGCGTCCGGCGTCAGCTCATCATCATGATCTGCAAACACGATAAAATCTCCTGTTGCCGCTTTCATGGCCGCATTGGTATTCTCTGCGATCTGAAGTGCCTGGTCGTTGCGGATCACACGGATCCTGTCATCACTTTTTTCCAGCCTGTTCAGATAATCGGTAAGAGGAGAATCTGCTCCGCTTCCGTCGGAAAGACAGAGTTCCCAGTTCCCGTAGGTCTGGGCTTCTATGGAATCTACCAGCTGCTGGAGATATTTTTCCGGTGTTTTGTAAAGCGGGATCACAATACTGAATTTTGGATTCCTGGAAAATTTCGTTTTTCTTTCTTCTGCAAGCTCTGCCTTGTCCGGCAGATGCTTCACGATCCATTTGGAATAATCCACCGGACGGTTTTTACGGTCCAGCACCTTTCCAAATACCTTTCCGGTAAGGGCTGCTGCCCCGTGAAGCTTCATGTAACGGCTTCCCTTACGGAAATATACCGCAGCTTTCTCCGCAAGGCGCTTCTGTGGCTGCAGATGTACCAGACGAAGCGTCCGCACATTGCCTGCCTCAAATACAATGTAGAATTCCCTCACACTGTCATAATGGAATTCAAAGAAAAAACCGCTCTTCTCATCGATTTCTGTTTCCTGGTACTGATTCTGTACATCCACACGTTTCAGTCTGGTGATCTCGCAGGGGATTTCCTTCCGGCTGCGATCCTCCAGGCGTATGGTCAGGGGGCTGTTAAAGGCTGCCCAGCCACGGACACGGCAGATCTTTTCCCCGGCTTCCACCTCGATGCTCTCAATAAAGTACTGCGGTTTTCCCTGTTTCCTGTAAAGCTGTGCTGCCGAAACAGAAAACCACCGGACACGTTTTTCACCTTTTACCGCATAAACAACAAGCTTCTTTTTGCCCTCCAGATCCGGCAGGCAGATTTCCATCTGCACACGTTCTCCGTTTACCAGATCCAGATCCTTAAAGCGCTCCAGGGCGCTGACACGCTCCTGGGCACTGATGGCTGCCGGAAGCTTTTCCCCGTCAAGAACGGCTTCCGGCTTATGATCCTTCGGCCAGATTCCCTGAAGGTGATACAGGGAACTGTCCTTCAGGTCAAACCTGTCCTTTTCTACTTCGTATAGCTCTCGCTGCATAACAATTCCTCCATTGCATCCTTTCCGGTATTTACTGTAAGGTAATGTTCCATAACCTTCTGATGTGCAGCCTCACCCATGGCTTTTCTGGCCTTCTCATCAGTAACCAGAGCTTCCAGGGCATTGACCCACTCTTCTTTTGTGGTGCACATCCAGCCATCTTTTCCGTTTTCGACCACGTATTCCATCTCACAGTTACGGCTCATGACACTCGGAACCTTTACAAGGGCAGCCTCTGTCCACTTATTCTCGGATTTACACCAGTGGAACAGGCTGTTCTCCAGTGGCATCAGATTGATATCAAGTCCTGCGATCACGGCAGGCAGCTGTCTCCAGTCCATAAACGGAAGCTTCTCAATGCGGTTCTGCACCGGCTCCATTCCGGATTCATCCAGCACACCCACCAGCTTCAGATAAACCTCCGGGTGGCGCTCCATCACCTCCAGAAGTGCTGCCTCCACCTGGGCAAAATCCTGATCATGAGTTTTGGAACCACTTAAATATCCGATATAGATCCGGTCTTTAGCCTTGTCTGTCTGCTCCACAGCCTCGTGAGACAGGATCTCCATCTCCATACTCATACAGTTGCGGTTGATCACCACCGGTTTTTCCGGAAATTCTTCCCGGATCTCTCCTGCCAGTGTCTCCGTGGATGTAAAATATCCGTCGCAGAATCCCATACATCCGCGGATACGGTCTGTAGTTGTGCGGAAGTCACTGTACTCGCTTCCCTTCAGGAAATGCAGCCCGGAAATTTTTTCGTAATTAAATACCAGGTCATCCACATCATAGTAAACAGGGATTCCGGCTGCTTTCGCCCGGTTGGCAAGCATTTCTGCTTCCATCAGCTTGCTGCAGCGGTACATCACGATCGCTGTATATTCCTCGATCTTTTCCTGCTCTGCCTGATCTATCTGGATAAACTTCGATGCATAGCCTTTAAGGATCAGCTGCTCCCGGAAATGCTCCACACGATATCTGGAGGCAAAGGAAATCTCCTCTCCTACGAAAAGAAGCCTGCGTTTTTCCACAGGAAGTTCATTTTCGCCGAGAGTTTTCCACAGGAAAATCATCTCTTCCACAATATTCTCCGGCTGCTCATCTTTCAGGACAAGGCCCTTGGCATAGCGTTTCACACGTTCTACAGGTGCACCTACCGGAAGTACCGCTACCGGAAATCCCATGGAAATGATCTCCGAGGTTGTGTAGGAGAAGGTCTCCGGCCATACGGACGGGATCAGGAACATATCAATATCCTGCTCCAGGGTAAGTCTTGGGATCTCCTCTCTTGAATATCTTCCGGTCTGGGAAAATACCGGACTTTCGATCTCTTCATCGGAAGTACCGATCAGTCTCAGACGGATATTCAGTTCATTCTCTTCGATATATCCTGCAAGCGCCTTCACAACCTCCAGGCCTTTTTTGTAGCAGAGTACGCCGATAAGACCAATGTTAAAGGTCTCTGTGGTTTTTTTATTTTTTTTCACTGCCGGAAGGTAATGGGGTGCATGCGGGATTACATGGAGATTGTATACATCCGGATAAGCACGCTTGAACAGCCTTGCCGTATCATCGGAAAATGCACGGATCTCATCACAGTTTGACAGAAATTCCCGGAATTTTGTACGCCAGAGCGTTCCGGTTCCGTATTCTGTGCAGGCATTGCTGCGGTTATCCGGAATACATTTATCGCAGACCTCACAGGATGGAACACCACAGTATTTTCCTTCTGCATCGATCAGATTCACTGCCGGACAAAGGGCAAAGAAATCATGAAGAAGCATAAGGAGCTTCGCACCCTGCTCTCTCTTAAGACGCAGGATACGTTCCAGGGTTCCGTAAAGATTCTGATAGGTCACAAGCTCGTTGATCCAGATCTCATCCACACGCATCAGCTCACCAAGGGCAGTTTCCAGATCATTTGCAAAAAATTCCATCTCATACTGCTTATACTGATACGTAAAGTAAAAACGATTGCTTACGATATTATAGCGGATGGTCACAAAACGGTATCCTTCCCGCAGAGCCAGACGTCTTTTCTCCACAAGATAAGCCGTTGCACCGCCGCCAAGATCATGGTCAAAGGCCACAATGGTAGGCACATCCAGCTTCCTGTTGAGAAGCTTCATTTCCACGTAGAGTCTTACTGGACGAAGCGGGTCTCTTCTGCAGTAATCCGCAGTATCCTTGTTGTAATCCGGATGCTTGCGGAGCAGCGCCTCACTGTGCTCTTTCAGAAGTCTCTGCTTTTCCTCAGACGGGAAGCTTCCACCATGCTTGTGATATACAAACAGGTTATCCACATGCACGTTCTCATAGCCTGCAGCTATGGCACGCTGGCACCAGTCATTCTCCTCACCGTAGCCTTTTCCGAAATTCTCCTCATCCAGAAGGCCAACCTCCTGGATCGCTTTCAGGTTCATACCCATGCAGAAGCCCACACCGGTAGGCATAGCCGGATACTGCGGACGGAGCATGCGGAATTCATCATCGATCTCCCACAGCGGCATTCCCTCAAACAGTTTGTTATCCCGGCAGAAATCCGGGAAGCTGCAGATGGTTCCGCAGGTGGTAAACGGTGTAGTGGTTGCAATATTTTCCTTTGCAAAGATCGGAAGCATCAGGCGCTCCAGCCACTCTTCCGGAACCTCCACATCTGTATTTACAAGAGCCACATGATTTTCCGCCATCTTTAATCCACGGTTTACAGACGGAAGAAAGCCCATATTGGTCTCATTATTCAGAAGTACCACATTGTCATGCTCTGCGGCATATTTTTCCAGATAGTTTCCTACCTCAGGATCCGGGCTCTTGTCATTTACGAGGATCAGACGATATGGAACCTTTGTCTTTTCAATTCCGGAAAACAGGGCATCAAAATACTCCAGTCCGTTGTAAACCGGCACGATCACATCCACCTTCTGCTGATAGACTGCCTGTGGATATGCCTTTCTCGCACTGCATACATGACGCTGTTTGAAATGACGGAGATTTCCGATACTCTTCGGATCTTCGATCGCATATACCAGAAGCTCTTTCTGATCCCTGGTTCCCGGGATCTTTCCGATAAGGAATCTTCCGGTATCCGCTGCGGTTCCGTATTCCAGGAAAACAGAAGTCTCTGCCGGCGCAAGAACCGTTGCCTGGAAAGAAAACCCGGCACTTTCCGCATTCGGATTTCCAATGGCATTGGCCACATCCGTACGGTAGATCGTAGTACAGGAAGCCTCCTGAAGCTTCTGTGTTCCCTGATAAAATGCGATCCTTGGCTGTCCCATAGACGCAAACGTCGGATCAAAGGCCCAGCCAATGGCATTTAAGGTGCCATTCTCATAATGGAAGAAATCAACACTGCCCATACAGGTAGGAGTTGTCTCCACTCCCATCACTGCTGCCGGCTCTGTATGATAACGAAGAATCTTTTTGACCAGTTTCTTTACCTGCGCTTTTTTGCCTGGATGACGAAGGGCCTCTTCCTGCGCAGCCTGCTTTGCGGCACGTTCAGCCTCTTTTCTGACACGCTCCTGTTCTCTTCGTACTTCACGCTCTTTTTCAAAGGCCAGAAGCTTTTCCACATCCGGAAGCTCAAGGCAGTCAAGTTTTCCCTCTATTACGATCCTGTCCACATTTTCCGGGTGTGTAACATCGATAAGATAAAAGCCATCGGTGGTAAAAAACGCAGTGGTACTGTTATCCACCTTCATATGGACACCCTGAGGCACAAGCTCCGCACTGCATCCGCAATCCAGACGCTCTATCCTCACTTTCAGGAAATGACCGTTTGCAGGATTCCAGCGGAGATTTCGTATTCCTTTGATACCGGAAAGCGCAAACTCTACCCGGAAACGGTTTCCGGAAAGTTTTCCCTCTGCATAAAGTGTATGCTCTTCACAGAATCCCTCACCAAGATCATAGTACATCTTGCTGTGCATCTGATGCTTTTCTCTTTCTCTGTTCACCAGCTCTGTTACGGAAACCGGCACTTTTTTCTGTTCAAACGGGATCAGAGAACCACAGCCCACATACTCATAGACGAAATGCATGGTCCAATCCATAAATATCTCATAGTCTGTATAGCTGATGTCAAACTCCGCCATCATCTCATCCTCATGACATAACCGCGGCAGCTCAGAAACATGTGTATACAGTTCATGGATCAGGCGCCACATGATAAAATTCACAGGCACAGGGAAATCAAACATCCACTCATAATCTATGATCTGATTTTCCTTTTCTCCCATAAAGATGTTGCTGCAGATCAGGTCCACATTGGCCGGGCAGACACATTCGTAATCCTCTCTTCCCGGATGATCACCAAATACCTCACGGAACTCTCCGGTCCTGTAATCCACAGTCTGACGAGCCCCGAAAAATTCCTGATAGAATTTTTTAAGAAGGGCCTTGATCTCTTCAAGATCTTCTTTATGGGCAAGCTCTGCGATTTCCTGGTGAAGAGTTTTTCCAGTAAGGAGCGGATAAGAGATCTTTCCGTTTTCTGCCCTGCAGGGAAGATTCTTGTATTTATCGGATCCGGTACTCTCTGTTCCGGTTTTTTCCAGTTTTTCCACAAATTCCTCAGCCTGGGGCACCATAGCCTCTTTTTCCGCACGGACCTCTCCGTTCTCCCGGACGATCCTGGTCAGAAGACGGAACTTTTCTTTTCGCTCCTGGTTCAGCTTCACATAAAGGATTTCCTCCGGGTCCTGATTCTCGGTACGTCCTGCCTCCACAAGAAAAGAATTCACAAAGCTGTCCAGGATCTTCTCTTTTTCGAAGGCCCTTACGCCTTCACTTTCTGCAAAAAGATCTGCTGTCTTATCTGTGTATACAGGATAGCTTCTTCCGTAGGAATTGGTATAAAGGCTCTCATCTGTAAAAATCTCTGTCGGAAATTTATAATCCGGATACGGGTAGTAAAAGCGCAGAAAAGGAAAGCCGCTGTTTTCCAGCAGCTCTCCCAGTTCATTCTTGGAAAAGGTGCGCACAGACTGATTTCCCGGATATCCATTGATCCCGAAAAAGTGAAGATCTGTGTGATCCTCCGGTGCTCCGGCAAAGTACTTCAATCCCAGTCTGTTCTCAATGGCGATCAGAAGTCTTCCCTCCGGCTTCAGATAAGCGCCCATACGCTGAAGAAATGTCTCGTAAGGAGTTTTTCCCTCGGTAAAGCTCATGGCATACTCCAGCACACCGTTTACTACCACATAGTCGAATTTTTCCGGAAAAGTCATGTCATTCAGGTTTCCAACCATGATCGTCAGATTTTCCTTATCCCTGTTTCTCGCATAATTGATATCTGCCCGACGTTTGGAAAGCTCCACGGAAGTCACATGACCGGCCTTGCGGCAAAGCATTCCGGTAATGGCTCCGCATCCGGCTCCGATCTCAAGAACGGAATCCGCCTTTTTCAGAGGATACCAGCTTAAGATATTCTCCCGCAGCCCTGAAAAATGGTAGACCATTGGAAAACTCACCTCTTCCTCCGGCAGGTCTTCAAAAGATTTGCCTTCCTGTGCCATTTTCAGAAGTGTTTCCTCGATATCCCCATCGGAATAATGATCCTTCGCCGTATAATAATCTAAATTCAACTCCGCCATAGTCGTTCCTCCACTTATTTCACAGATACTTTGGAAAACAGATCAAAATATCCCACTGCTTTCTTATCTGTGATCACGGTCAGGTTACACACATCGTAAAGACGATGAAATACGGTAAAATCGCCGTCTTTATATCCGGTGCAGCCCAGACACAGCATATATTCCCCTGCCTCCAGAGGCATCACCTGTTTGAAGGTGATCTCACGGACATCGCCTGCCTTCTGCGGTTTCAGAGGCGTATGTTCATACATGGTATTGGTTCCTGTGATCTCGGTGCCTTTCAGATCTTTCAGGGTAAATGCAAAGATCGGATCGCTGACATCTGCCTGGAACTTCACTTTCATCTGAACGGAAAATTCCTTGCCTTTTTCGATCACATTGGTGATCATACCTGTATCATCCCGGATGGCAAAATCCACGATCTCGCCAAGCTTACTGCCGTATTCCAGGACCTTGGGATTCAGGTTCAGGCTGTCCTTCATAGCTTTACCGCTTCCGGTATGTGCTTTCAGTGAAACGTCTGCTCCGGCTGCCTGGTTCTCCGTCGTCTGTCCCTCTTCTGCATCGTCTGTGTTTTCTTCCAGATCTGCATCGTCATACTGATTGACCAGCACACGACGGTAAAGATTGACCATCTCCTTGGCACCACCCTCTGCAAGCTTCTCACCTTTGTTTAGAAGCACAACACGGTCACAGTATTTTCCGATGCTGCTCAGGTCATGGCTTACAAACAGAATGGTCTTTCCCATTTCCTTGAACTCTTCGAATTTTCGGTAACATTTTGCCTGAAAAAATACGTCACCTACGGAAAGAGCCTCATCAACGATCAGGATCTCCGGATCGATATTGATAGCTACCGCAAAAGCCAGACGCACGAACATACCACTGGAATATGTTTTTACCGGCTGATAGATAAAATCACCGATATCTGCAAAATCCAGAATAGACTGCAGCTTGGCATCGATCTCTTCCCTGGAAAAACCGATCATGCTTCCGTTGAGATATACATTTTCAAGTCCGGAATATTCTCCGTTAAATCCGGCTCCCAGCTCCAGAAGCGCTGAGATCCTTCCGTTTACGGCTATTTCCCCGGCCGTGGGCGAAAGTACGCCGGTGATGATCTTCAGGATCGTGGATTTACCGGAACCATTTGTTCCGATAATTCCCACTGTTTCTCCCTTATGCACCTGAAAGGATACATGGTTGAGCGCATAATGCTCTTTATATTTCTTTTTTCTGGATAATCCCAGGGACTCCTTAAGACGATCCATAGGATTATCGTAAAGCTTGTACATCTTACTGACATCATTTACTGAAATCGCAATATCTTCTGCCATTTTCAACCTCACTTTTGTGTAAATCGTTCACTCTCACAATCTGCCGCCGTTCTGCTTTTTATCCTTACAGAGCAAATCCCCCATGGGAACTGTCCGGTCCGGATCAGGCGGATATCCGCCATCCGCATTCAATTAAAGCACATCTGCAAAATGCGGCTTCAGACGTTTGAATATCACAGATCCCAGTCCGAAAAGCAGGATCGTAACTACCCAGAAATAGATCGTCCATGAAGCATGGTTCCAGATCCCGATATGACCAAGCATGGAATCACGGTAGCCCGTAACTACATAGTACATCGGATTCAGCTTAAACAGCTTGATCAGCCATGGATGTGAAGAAAGCATATTGATATCCCACATGATCGGTGTAAGCCATACCCCCACCTGAAGAAAAATACTGATGATCTGGGTCAGATCACGGAAAAAAATGACGATCGCACTTGTAGCATACACAAGTCCCAGTACAAAAAGGAAGGTGCAGACAGAGTAATAAATGATCTGCAGTGTATAAAGGCTTGGTGTATATCCGTAGCATGCACATAAGATCAGTGCAAAGGCCACAAAGAAAACATGCACGAAAAGTGCGGAAATGATCTTTACGATGGGAAGGATGCTGATCTTGAATACAACCTTCTTCACAAGATAATTGTATTCGATCAGGGCATTGGTTCCACCGTTTAATGCATCCTGGAAGAAAAACCACGGCACGATACCGGATACCAGATAGAGTACAAAAGGGTAATCCGATACCGTTCCGGCCTTCAGTCCTACGGAAAATACAAACCAGTAAACCAGGATCGTTACGATAGGCTGGATAAATGCCCAGACAATACCAAGATAGGATCCTGCATATTTTGTTTTGAAATCATTTTTTGCAAGGCTTAAAACCAGCTTTCGATTCTGGTACAGCTCCGCCGGCAAAGCTAATATTTTCTTCATTCTGCAATTCCTTATCGATTCTTATATTCCTCGAAGCTTCCCCACTTCTGGTCCTTGTCGGAGAAAATAAGCTCCATGCCTTCCGGGATCGGCCACTCAACGTTAATGTCCTTGTCATTCCAGATCAGTCCGCCCTCATCGTTTGGATGATAGAAATCAGAGCACTTGTAAGTGAACTCTGCATTCTCGGAAAGTACCAGGAAGCCATGAGCAAATCCCTTCGGAATAAAGAACTGTTTCTTGTTTTCTGCGGAAAGGACTACACCATACCATTTTCCAAAGGTCTTGGAGCCTTCACGAAGGTCAACCGCAACATCAAACACTTCTCCGTTTACCACACGTACCAGTTTATCCTGGGGATAGCTGATCTGGAAATGAAGTCCGCGGAGAACACCGTAACGGGAGCTGGACTGATTGTCCTGAACGAATTCCACATCAATGCCTGCTTCCTTGAAATCGTTATAATTGTATGTTTCCATAAAATATCCTCTGGAATCACCAAATACAGTTGGCTCGATCACTTTCAGTCCTTCAATATCTCCGCACTGTGTTACTTTTATTTTTCCCATTTTTTCTTTCTCCTTTTCTGTTTTGATTTATTTGTGATGTTTCTTTTCTTTTATTCTGAGAGCCGCAAGAAGGGCGACCAGGATCAGGATCATCGCTGCCATGATCATAAGAAGTATCTTACGCAGGGCAGGAATGCTCTTTTTTTCGCTGGAGTCCTCTCCGGCTGTACTCTTCTCTGTTGTTTTGCTGTTATCTTCCTCTGCTGATTCTGTGGAAGCTTCCGCTTCGGAGCTGTCCGCTTCCTGGCTGTCCTCTGCCGCCGCGGTCGGTTCCGGTACCGGTGTATCAGTTGCCTGTGCAACACTTGCGGTACCGATCAGATAATCTCCGAAATAGTAACCGGTTTCTGTTTTCCCATTGGTATTCTCTGACTTCTCGGTAAGGGAATTCAGCTCCACCCCTTTTGGAAGGAATACATAGCCGCCATTTACTTCTGTTTTTGTGAAATTCTCAAATGCGTAATTGAACATAGCTGTACTGTCCATACAGGAATTGGAAAGCTCTGTTCCACGCATGGTCACTGCAATATATGTGGTATTATCTCTGGTCACTCCTGTGACAAGTGTATGCCCTGCCGCAACGGTAGTTCCGGTTTTTCCACCAATGCAGCCTTCATAGTAAAATCCACTTTCCGGTGCAAACATAGGATGATGGGTATGCAGGATCCTCTGCTGGCTGTTCATATTTGTAGGCTGGATGATATAGTCCGGTGTGCCCACGACCGTACGGAATGTTTCATTTTTCAGGCCTTCTCGGAAGATCAGCGCCATATCCCGTGCTGAAGAATAATGATTATCATCCGGAAGTCCGCTGGAATTTGCAAAATGTGTATTGGTACATCCGATCTCACTGGCGCGCTGGTTCATCATATCGATAAATGCCTGCTCTGTCCCGCCGATATGCTCTGCGATCTGTGCCGCAACGTCATTGGCAGACTGGATGATCAGAGCATGAAGACAATCCTCCATAGTCAGGACTTCGCCCACCTTTGTGCCGATATTACTGGAATCTGCCGTAACATTACGCACCCCGGTCTCTGTAAAGGTCACCTTCTCATCCATGGTGGAGTTCTCCACTGCCACCAGCAAGGTCATGATCTTGGTAATGCTGGCCGGATATCTCTGTTCATCTCCGCCCTTGTTATAAAGAACAACTCCTGTGTCTGCATCCATCAGGATACCGGTATCTGAGGTAATATCCGGTCCTGCCGGCCATCCCTGGATCTGGTTGGTGCTGATATCATATTTCGCATTCAGATCCACTGCAGCCATGGTCTGTAACGGCAGCATCAGCGCCACACCGACTGCTGCGAAAACTGCCAGTAATTTTTTTATTTTTTTCATAGCTCTCCCCTTCTTCTGTTAAAACCCGTCAAAGGAAGCAATCGCATCCACAACTCTCTTCGCATCCTCCATATCCAGATTATAGAACATAGGCAGTCGCATAAGACGCTCGCTTTCTTTTGTAGTATAAACATCTTCTCCGGAAAATCTTCCGAATTTTTTTCCTGCCGGTGCGGAATGAAGGGGTACATAATGGAACACACTGCAGATATCCTTTTCGCGGAGATATTTCAGAAGCCTTGTGCGTACCTGGATATCATGTACCTTAATGTAGTACATATGTGCATTATGTGTGCATTCTTCCGGTACATAAGGCTGCTGGATCTTTCCTTCCTCCGCCAGAAATCTAAGGTTCTCATTGTAAAAATCATAGATCTGCATCCGCTTATCGCTGATCTTCTTATGCTGTTCCAGCTGGGCATAAAGATATGCCGCATTCAATTCGCTCGGAAGATAGGATGATCCATAATCCATCCAGCGGTATTTATCTACCTGACCACGGAAAAACTTACTGCGGTCCGTTCCTTTTTCTCTCAGGATCTCTGCCTTCTCCAGGTACTGCTCCCCGTTGAACAGGATCGCACCGCCCTCTCCCATGGTATAGTTCTTAGTTTCATGGAAGCTGTAGCAGCCAAAATCTCCAATGGTACCAAGGGCTTTTCCCTTATAGTAGGCATCCACACCCTGGGCCGCGTCTTCCACTACCTTCAGATCATGTCTTCCGGCAATCTCCATGATCGTGTCCATCTCGCAGGCTACTCCTGCATAATGGACCGGAACGATCGCGCGGGTCTTATCTGTGATTGCCTGTTCGATCAGCTTCTCATCAATATTCATGGTATCCGGCCGGATATCCACAAATACGATCCTTGCACCGCGAAGCACAAAGGCATCTGCCGTTGATACAAAAGTATAAGACGGCATGATCACCTCATCGCCAGGCTGGATATCTGCCAGAAAAGCAGCCATCTCCAGTGCATGGGTACAGGAGGTTGTCAGCATCACATGACCCACATGAAAGCGCTCTTCCATCCATGCAGAACATTTCTTCGTGTAGATCCCGTCGCCGCAGAGCATTCCCCGTTCTACTGCGTCACGGATGTACTCAAATTCCTTACCTGTAAACGCAGGTCTGTTAAAATCAATCATGTATTTCCTCTTTATTTCTTATTCTTCATGGTTTTTCTACATTAACTGCACATTTCATTTTCTCACACTCATGTTGTAAATTCAATGCCTATTTTTCTGCCGATGCATAATCCGGGATCTGATTATGGTATGCCACCTCCTGGCCGTTGGGATCCAGAATATGCATTTCCTCATAAAATGCTTCTGTGAGAAGATCCATTTCCTTACGATTCTCTGTTTTTACATAATATAATGCCAGATACGGATTAGGACCATGCTCAATGACCTTCTCTCCTTCCTGATAAAAGATCCAGGGCTTTTCCACCTGTTCTTTCTCTCCCAGCCGGACTGCCGCAGACTGATCTCCGATGGTAAGAAGCCTTCCCTGAAAATAAATGACAGCTCCACAGCACTGTGGTTTATGAACATCGTGTTCTGCAAGCATTTTTTTCAGCTTATCCGGATCATAGAGAGATGCAAGAAGAAGCTCTTCCATATTAAATCCATAGACCATATCGGTCAATTCATGCTCATATCCGAAAAATCGTGCGGCGATCTCGCAGACCTGGATACCTTCTCCCGGCTTCCAGAAAAACTGCATGGAAAGGGATCCGTCTTTCTGACCGGTTCTGTCCGCATATGCCTGAAGAAGTTCTGTGGCAGGCTTTTCAACTTTTGACAATAATCTGGAAGGATACACATTTCTTGTGCTGATGGGAATCTCACCTTTGGCAACAAATGTCTTTTCACGGTCTGCAATACTGATCACATGGACTTTTCCATGCCGCACCCAGGTCATCATATTGAATTCATAGCCATCGTTATATTCTTCCACCAAAATCTCCGGCATATCAGAAAATCCTGCTGTTTTTTCTGCCCCGTTTATCAGCTCCTCCAGATCTTCGGATATATAGATCCCGCGGGAGCCGTATTTATCCAGTGGCTTGCTGACCACCGGATAACGAAGTCCCTCAAGCAGCTCTTGCAGCTGAGTTCTTTTGGACCTGTCTTTAAAATATGCGATCGGGATTTTTCGAAAGCCCGGAGTGGGAAGTCCCAGTTCAGTAAGCAGTGCTCTGGTCGCTGATTTATCACGATACCAGGGAAGCTGCTCCGGTTTCAGATAACAGGGGATTCCTGCCCGGTCCGCGATCTTTACCATACATTCCAGAAGAAGGTCGGAAAAGGATGTGATGATCCCATCGATCTCTTTTTCCCGGCAGAGACAGGCGATCCGTTCCGTATCTGTTACCGGGATCTGAAATGCCTCATCTGCAAATTTTCTTGCCGGACCATCCGGATATCCGTCGCAGACAATGGTGTAGTATCCTTTTTCGCGGGCCTTCTGCACCAGCTGCTCAAATTCTCCCAACGTTCCCAGTATCAGCAATCTGTGTTTCATGATTCCGTTTCCTCCCATTCTCTTATGGAATCCGCGATATACTGCATTTCTTCTGCCCCGTATCTCTGGTCACAGGGAAGCGGCAACACATTGGCAGCCCAGTCATATTCCATGGTATCCCTGCCAAATCCTTCCAGGATATTGCGCCAGTTTGTCGGTACAAAAATCTTCCGGCCTGCCAGCCAGCGTCGAAGCTCTAATCCGTTCTTATGATAATACGGATAGGCAAACGGTCCCTCCGGCACCTCCCCTATAAAAGCATTCCTTGAAGGAAGAAGCTGCGACAGCAGACGGTAGTTCTGTTCTCTTCTTGCTTTGATACTGGAATAATCCATAGTCCTGAGGAGGTTTCCGGTCAGACGGGACATTCGGCGGATCTCCATCTCATGATAATTTGCTGCATTATCCAGCATTTTCTGATAGAAGGTTCCGGCATCATATTCATAACGTCCCAGAATATGCTCCATTCTTCCCATGGAATGGTCCAGAGGCTTCTTTTCCGGTTCCAGTTCCGCATCGGTAGACAGATATGCTCCGTCACTGACTCCGAGAAATTTTCTGCAGGAGTACAGAGTGTCCACACCCGGCAGCGGCTTCTGAAAAAACGCATGCGTATGATCCACAATGATATTTCCATAGATTTTTTTATATTTCCGGATCTTATCATCGGTAAGCTGGCCATAATAATTTACCAGATACAGATATTCTCCTTCCGGAAGAGTTCTCTCCTCAAGAACCGGATGCAACCCTTCATCCATATGATAAAATTCGATTTCTGCCCCGGACCTCTCACAGGCACCGGTTACGGAATCACAGAGAAAAAATGGCAGGTAGATCTTTTTGCACCTGCGTGCTTCCATCAGCCACAAAAGCGCTGTTCTTCCGAGATTCACGCCGCAGAGATCCGGATAGTATTCCTGTCCCGCCGGTTCTTCCAGTTCCAGATAGCCGCCGATCTCTTTTTTCATCAGTCTGTCTCCTCCTGACGGATCACATAATGCGGCATCTTTTTGGCCTCATTGAGAATATTCATGAGATAAATACCGATGATCCCGATCGAAAGCAATGTCAGTCCGAAAAATGCCAGCATCACAAGCATCAGAGATGTCCAGCCTTCCACTGAGATCCCGCACAGAAAATATCTCACCAGATAATAGATTCCCAGTAAAAAGCTTACCAGAAAACTGGCAATGCCGATGTTTCGCACCATAAGCAACGGAAATGCCGTATGGGCAGTAATATCATAGATGAGATCCTTAACAAGGCGGCGAAAAGAATATCCGCTCTTTCCATATGCACGTGCTGCATGCTGCACCGGAACATTGATGATACGGTTGGAGCTTAAAACCAGAAGATTTCCAATCTGCGGAAGATATGTATTGGTCTTCAGCATGGCTTCCACCAGAAAACGGCGAATCAGTCGATAACTGGTGATCTGAAGGTTCGGATCCTTGCCGAGCATTTTGGAAGTTGCCCATACAGACAGCTTTGTGCCCAGCTTCCGGATCAGATTATGCTTACGTCCTTCATAGCTTGCAATGATCACATCCACATCGTCACGTTCCTTCATTACATTGATCATTTTGGGGAGCTCCTCAGGCTGATGCTGAAGGTCATCATCCATAGTTACGATGAACTCTCCCTTTGCGTGGGCAAATCCGCACAGAAGCGCAGGATGCTGTCCAAAATTCCTTGCCATCTGGATGATCTTGACACGGGGATCTTTTTCCCGGAGTTCTTGCATAACCGCAAAAGACCGGTCCCTGGACCCGTCATCTACAAGGATCAGTTCAAATTCTTCTTTTATCGTTTCACGGAATACTTTTTCCAGACGGGTGTACAGTTCCTGCAGCGTATGTTCTGAATTGTATACAGGAACAACCACTGAATATAAACACATATCGTTTTTCCTCTCTTTTGTATCAATTGACACTTATCGTTTAATCTTATCATTTTCATTTCCTGTTGTAAACCGTTACATTGTTCAAACATTTTCTTGCATAAACCTACCGGATGATATATATTGATTATCAGTCTATGATAATCGCATTTATGATATGGAGGAAACATGACAAAAATCAAAGATTATATTCAGCTTCATCTGAATATCCTGCTGTTTTCTCTTACCAGCGTTTTTTCCAAGCTTGCATCGGTTTATTATAATAAAGAAGGGCTTCATAGTCCTCTTCTCTATGTATTTCTTTTTCTTATGATCGCAAACTGTGGGATCTACGCCATTGCATGGCAGCAGGTGATCAAAAAATTTTCCCTTTCCACGGCCTACGCCAACAAAAGCGTCTATCTTCTGTGGTCCCAGGTATGGGCTGTGATCATTTTTCACGAAAATCTTTCGCTTCAGAACATCATCGGCATCCTGATCGTTCTGATCGGAGTCTGGATGGTGCAAAGATATGAATAGAACATTTATGCTGATCATGCTGGCCGGAACCTTTTTTTCGGCAATTTCCCAGGTACTTCTGAAGCAGAGTGCCAATATGGAATACAAAAATCCCCTCCGGGAATATCTGAACTGGCGGGTGATCCTGGCCTATGGTATCTTTTTTGGAGTGCTGCTCCTGAATACCTGGTGCTACACCAAAGTGGATATGAAATTCGGACCGGTGATCGATACTGCCGCCTATGTTTTTGTCCTGCTGTTTTCCTGGCGGATCCTGAAAGAAAAGATTTCCCGCGGAAAGATCATCGGAAATCTGATCATCATCCTGGGAATCCTTGTTTATACCTTATGATCATAAAAATGCCGGCAGCGTACGTAAAGCTGCCGGCATTTTTTTATTTTTTCTTATTTGCTGCGGATACAGTTGTGTATACACCATCTTCATCGAATGTATAGCTCTTTCCGTTTTTCTCAATAGTACAGTTTTTGTACATGATTCCTGTTTCCGGATCAAAATAATATCTCTTTCCGTCCAGTTTGAGCCAGCCTCTCTGCATCTTTCCATTGGAGCCAAAATAATAGGTATGGCTTTCATTATTTCCGCTCCATGTATAGAATACCTTTTTGACCATAACGCCATCACCGCCAAAATAATATACATCATTCCTGCTGTTCATGTACCGCACATGTCTCATCCTGTATCCGTATTTGGCCTGAAAATAATAATAGTTCTTTCCAACCTTTTTCATGCCCTTTAATGCATGTCCGTTTTTGTCAAAATAATATTTTTTCTCCTTATAGGTGATCCAGGTATTTTTCACAAGGACTCCATTTTTATCTACATATCTGGAAATATTCTTGGAATCCCTGATCAGCTTTGAACGGCACATTCCTGCGGTCTTATGGATATAATATTTCTTATTTTTCACCTGAACCCAGCCGTATTTTTTGACACCATTGACATAATAAAATTTCTTTCCGTTCTCTGTTGCCCAGCCGGTTTTTCCCTTATAGTTGCTGGTATCCGGTCTGGTGGATGCTTTGTATCCGGTCTGTACATGCCATCTGGGTGTGATGATCTTGGTATAATCAACATAACCGAAGTCAATATCTACAGTAGAATAAGACGGGATTCCCGCAACCAGACCCTTGGTGGTATTCAGATATCCGCCACCGTCACCATCGGTGGACTGCCAGATGGTATATTTGTACTTTTTCTTGTCAGGAGCCGGGATCGTATCACCATACCGCGCAAGCCATACATCATAACCTGTCATCTTGCTCCAGTCAAGCTTGTTGTCATACCAGTCTGTATTGCAGTAGATCATTGGATGATATCCGGCTTTTTTTACCTCATTGCAGAAGGTCTTTGCCAGATCCGCGATCTGTGATGCGGAAAGATTGCGCATCTGATCATATTCAATGTCATAAACCACCGGATAGGATACTTTATATCCATCCATTTTGCGGATGGCAAGCTGTGCTTCCTTCAGTGCCTGCTGTGTGTTCAGCGCAAGGCTGTACACATAGGTTCCTGTCGGAACTCCTGCCTTCTCTGCCTGTTTCATGTTGTAATCATATGTTTTATCCAGATGGTTCAGACCATAGGAGATCCTGACAAAGGCAAAATCTACATTAGATTTTTTGACCTGGCTCCAGTTGATGGTATCCTGCCACTCAGAAACATCGATTCCACGTGTGACAGCACCTTCCAGCTTCTGGCCGCTTCCGTTATAGCAGACACCGTTGATCTTCTTCCAGGCCTTTGAGCTTGCCCTGGAATCCTGTGTTGCCATCCCGCTGGGGACCTTTTCTTCCTCAGCAACTGCCTCGCTTCGGTCTACGCCTCCGCCGCCCATGGCCATCGCTGTAGTTCCCATTGTTCCGATTCCCAGCAGTGCTGCCATACAGCCTGCCACCAGCCATTTCTTCCAGTTTTTCATTTTAGTTTCCTTCCATAAATTATGTTGTTTATTTGTGCATGACTTTTATTATACATATGAAAAAATGGAAAGTAAAGCCATATATGGAAAAAGACCGATGTCAGCTTCATACAGCTGAACATCGGTCTTCGGTTATTCTATATATTTCTTTCTGGTACTGTTTGGTAAAGATCACGGAACTTCCGGGTCTGTAGGATCAAAGTTTCCGGCTCCACGGAAGGTTGCCAGCGGTCTGCGGCCTAACGGTCCCTTGAAGGATTCATTGTTAACGTAATTTCCGCTGCTGTAAATGTGGATCGTAGAACCGTTACAGTTCTCAAATACCCACTTCGCATCAGCCACACAGGTACGGATACATCCGTGAGATGCAGGCTGACCAAGCTTCAGGTACTCGCCTGCCGGAAGATTGTAAACACTCCTGGTTGATCCGGCTACGGAATGGATAAAGATTCCTCCCTGTCCGCATCCGTCAACATGTGTTCCGTACTGTCCCCAGGACGGTCCCATCAGTGGCTGCCATCTCAGACTGCGGGTCAGTCTGTATGTACCATCCCATGTAGGTGTTCCGGAGAGACCTACAGAAACACGGATCGTCTTAACAGGAATCGTCTTGCTGCTGTTTGTGTATACAGTCATAACACCGTTGGTCTTATCAACCTCCAGGTAATAAGGTCCTCCGTAAATACTGGAAACATCATTGCGGCGGTAACCATCCTTATCAAAGTAATACAGTTTTCCATCGATCCATCTGCTTGTGTTGGTCAGATACTTGGAACCGCTGTCCGGATCGATATATTTGACCTGATCATAGTAATCGCTGATGATCACCCAGCCGGTGGAGAAACGTCCCTGGCTGTCCAGATAACCATTTACGGAACCACGCTTCATGGATTTATTTGTCACAACGGTATAGTTCTGCAGATAGTACCAGTATTTACCGACCTTCTGCCAGCCTGACTTTTTCAGAACACCGTTGCCGCCTGCATAATACCACTTATTCTGGTAACGGATCAATGTACTTTTATACATCCAGCCTCTGTGCGCATTGGCATCTGATGTTGCAAAGAAATAATAATTTTTGCCGATCTTGGTCTTTCCGGTTGCAAGCTGTCCTGTGCTGTTGAAGTAATAGCTCTTTTTGGAGGACTTATTTGTTATCATCTGGCTCTTATAATGATTTCCATTTTTGTCGAAATAAAACCATCCGAAGAACTGGCCTTTTGCGTCGGTCACCTTCTGCCAGCCATATTTTTCAACAATCTTTCCTGCTGTGCTTCCGAAATAATAAATCTTGTTGGATGCTCCCGGACAGCCATGCCAGCAGTTCTTCCAGGAAACTCTCTGGCCATTGCCTCCGAAATAATATCTGCTGCCTTTATACTTCACAAGTTTTTTTGTAATGATGCGGCCCTTGCTGTCTGAAACATAATATGCGTTATTCTGCGCCTTCGCCATTGTATTCGTCATAACATAGCCGCTGGCATTCAGCATATATCGATATTTCTTGGACATTACAGGTGATACATAAACTCCATGTTTCATGATCTGTCCACGTGTGGCAGCCTTCGGACTACAATAGATAAAACGTTTCTGATTTTTGCTGTTTAAAACATATGTCCATCCGCCATAAAAAAGCTTTCCTGGAATCTCTCCTGCCTTTGATGACGGCTGGAAGTAATACTGATATGTTGTGGAACCGGTTGTCAGCTTCAGGATTCCTGTTCGCGGTTTTCCGTTACGCATCAGTGTATAATAAGCATTTCCGATCTTCTTGATCTTGCCTACAAGGTTCTGAGCCTCTATGGATTTGTAATCACCCTGGGAATTATAATAGCGGAAAACAGTTCCTGTCCATAACCAGTAATTTCTCTTCTGCTGGCCAAGATTGGATGTCCACGGTGTGATTGCTTTTCCGGTGGAATCCGAATACAGGGAAGCTTTGGAGTTTTCGAGGAAATACCATTCTGTCTTCTGTGTTCCGGTATAACCTGCTGCACCTGGCTCACGGGTCATACGGCCGGTTACCAGATATCCGTCTTCATTAAAAAGATAATATCCCACATGTCCGTTGGTATTGATCTTAAGAAGACCATCCTGCGCAGTAAAATAATTATCTTCGATGGAACCTGTTTCTGATACCTGAGAAGCGTTCCCTTCATCCTGGGCAAGAGTCTCTGCGTTATCTACGCTCTCTGATGTTTCGACTGCCGTCTCTGTTTCTGCGGGTGCTGTCTCTGCGGATGTCTCCTCTGCAGACACTACATCTGCGGATGCTGTCTCTGCAGAAGCTTCTGCTGCGGATACTTCCTCTGTAGAAACTTCTTCTGCTGCACCTTCCTCGGCTGCAGTCTCCTGCTCTCCTTCTGCTGACTCATTCTGGAGTACCTGAGCCTGCTCACTCTCTGCTGCACCATCCGGAAGCTCTTCAGTCTGCTGTACCTCCTGTGCTGCTGCAGCTGTTTCATCAACTGTTGTTTTCTGCTCTTCTTCGCTGCTTTCTGCAGGATCCTCAGAAGCTTTTCCCTCCGGGGCTGCAGATGCAGCAACCTTCTTTTTGCGGAGTCTGTAAAAACCGTTTGCAGAAACCCAGTCACTTGTCTTGGCAACGACTACACCGTTTACCAGTGATGCTCCGGTAGCAGAAGTTTCCTCTGCCTTGTTGTTCTCTACTTTGTTCTGTACTGCGGTATCTGCTGACGGTGCATCCAGTTCCTGTGCATCACCTGCACTGAAATCATCGCCCGGATCTGTACTGTCTTCTGTTGTCGCATCCGGTGCTTCTGTAGCCTCCGGTGCTTCTGTAGTTTCCGGTGTCTCTGTAATCTCCGGTGTTTCTATAACATCCGGTGTCTCTGCGGGGTTCTCCGGTGTAACAGGTGTTTCTTCTGAACTGTCTGTACTGTCAGTACTACCTGTCTGATCCTCTTCTGTCTCCGGCTGCTGTACAGTCGTTCCCTCTTCATCACTGAATACATCCTCAGCCGGATCGCCGGCTGTCTCTGCTGCCATCTGCACGTCTGTACTTCCCAAAGCCGCAGCGCCGGCTTCCAGAGTTCCGCCCATGCATAATGTCAGACTGAGAAAAATTGCCACAACTCTTCTCTTCACAATAATCCCTCCTGATCATGCTGCTGTAAATAATTATTGTATCTGTTACGTATCATTCGCCCAGTCCGCCTTCGATAAGAGCCACAAGCGCATCTATCGCAACCTGTTCATCCTCACCCTCGCAGACCAGTGTGATCTCATCCCCGCTTTTAACACAGGCACCCAGAACACTCAGAACACTTTTGGCATTCGCTGTACCTCCGGCATACTGAAATGTTATGGACGATTTGTATTTTATTGCCTCGCCGCACAAAAGCCCTGCGGGACGAAGATGAAGCCCTGACGGGTTCCTGACCGTTACCTTATAACTTAACATTGCTGCTGTCTCCCTTTATATTACTTATCCTTCAAGCCTTGTCCAAAGCTGTGATTACTTACTGACTGCTGCTGTCTACATTGGAAACCTTGGAGATTTTGATCTCGGCGGTTACATCCTCCAGCAGCTTGTAGCCTTCCGGAAGGCTGATTTTGATCGGTACTTCGTAGCTGCCCTCCTCCCAGTCATCCATGGAAAGTGCTGCTCCTACCGACTTCAGATCAAATTTGGAAAGATCTCCGTCTTCCGCCTGCACCTTCAGTTCAATATCTGCAACTTCAAATGCCAGCTGCAGATCATCAGGCAGACCCTTTACTTTGATATCCTCTGTCGGGAAGCTGTATATCTTACTGCCCTCCGGCAGGATATTGACTGTGATCCAGAGGTCCGTACTGGATCCGGATGTCAGCTTAAGGCCATCCGGAAGAAGCTCTGACAGGTTTACTTTCTTTTCCACGTCATTGCTCTTTCCTGAAATATCCACATTCTCATTATCAAGATAAATAGTATTTCCCTGAAGTTTCAGATTGTTCAGTGCTTCTTCACTTCCGGCTACGCTGAAAGTCTCCGGTACTGTCGTGACACTGTCCACAACATAACCTTCTGCCGGTTCTCCCGTATATCCCGCACTGATCCGTATATCAGAACGCACCTTCCAGAGCTTTGCCGTGACATTGACATTTCCGTTGTTGTCAAATTTCAGATAGCTCATGGAATTTGATGAAAGTGTATCCTGATTCTTATCTGTGATGGTCAGTTCTGCGCCTGTGATCGTCGTATCCTGGTCGATTCCCTCAAGCTTTGAACTTACATCCACACTCACACTGTCTATCTTACCAACCAGGGATTCCGGTCCTGTAATACGGACTTTTTCCGGATTTGCGGTAAGCGAAGCAACCTCCAGCCCCTGTGCAGGCTTGCTGTCATCACTGGTAACGTTGATCGCAAATTCCTTGGTTACCTTTTTTTCCAGATGGACACTTAGATTCTGCGGTGACACCCGGATATTCTCCGGAAGTATCCCGGAACAGGTTGCTGTAATGGGGATCATTACAGGATCTGTATCGGTAGAATGAGCCTGTTGCAGGTCTGCAACTGCCTTAATATCACTTGAGGTGAGACGGTTGACTATCTTCCGCTCACCTGTAATATAAACACGTACTGAATTTTCACGATCATCCTGCATGACCATCTCGCCCAGCTGATCCACATAAGCTTCATTGATGATCTGCACATCTGAGATCACAAAGCCTTTCGTAATGATAGGGTCATCAACATTTACTACGATCAGCCACACCAGGATTCCCACAATGATCGACATGATTTTCAAAGGGATGTTCTTAGTCAGATTTTTCTTCATGTTTCACTCTCCCTTTCAGCAGATTTCTCAGCTTACCGTTGTCAACAACCTTTTTATTCTGAGCAGAAACAAGTACTTCACGAAGCTGCTTGCTGTTAAGCCCTCTGGATAACTCACCGCCTCTGGCCACAGAAACCTGTCCTGTCTCTTCCGAAACAATGATCGTAAGAGAATCCGTAGCTTCGCTGATACCCACACCTGCTCTGTGTCTTGTTCCCAGCTGTTTGCTCAGTTCCATATTATCTGAAAGAGGCAGATAGCAGGTTGCTGCTACTACGCGGTTCCCCCGCACGATCACCGCTCCGTCGTGAAGAGGTGTATTATGCTCAAAAATATTGATCAGCAGCTGACTGGTAAGGATACCGTCAATATTGATACCGGTTCTCACATATTCATCAAGCCGGATCTCTTCCTCGATCACGATCAGTGCTCCGGTCTTAACTTCACCCATATCAAAACAGGCCTTTACCAGTTCGTTGATAGTCTTGTCATTGAAACGCTCCTGCACTTCCCTGCCGGAATCAAAGGGAATAATGTTGGAAACAAACTTCTTCTGTCCCAGCTGCTCCAGCGCCTTCCTCAGCTCCGGCTGAAAGATTACGATCACACCGATCACCAGCACATTAGCCAGGTTCCGGAAGATCCAGAGGATCGTATTCATTTTGAAGATATATGCGACCAGGATAAATCCAAGGACGATCAAAATGCCCTTCAGAAGGGTATATGCACGTGTAAATTTGATCCATGCCATAAACTGATATACAAAAAAGGAAATCAGTCCGATCTCAATGATATCTATCACGCCAAGTCCCGGAAGGGAAATTTTCCCAAGATATCCGACCACAACTGTCAGCACATTCTGCATAAGTCTCCTCCTTTCTTCCTGAGCTATTCCAATCGTTCCTGTTTAAAGATCCTTCAGCGATTCCTCCAGCTGTTTTTCGAAATCGATCTTGTCCAATCCCTGCGGTTTCTCACTTACTGTATTTTCGGAAACCATATCCGGCATCTTTACTGTATGCATTTCGTTCTTCTCAGGAAATACATCATCACTGAAAGACACAACATTGTCTTCTTTTTTTTCTTCTTTTACCGGCTCCGCATTGATCTTTTTGATACTTCTCTCAGAAGTGGCAACCGATGCCTTCGGAACGGCTTTTACGTAGTAATAGTACTCATCATCCTCATATTCCAGACGTTCTGTTCTGCTGTAATCTCCGCCAAAAACAAAGAACTCCAGAACAAATCCTGCCAGTACGGAGATCACTGTGGACAGGATCATCGGCACCATGGCTACCGTAATACTAAGGCAGAAATCTCCGGCAAGGATAACCAGGATATAGATCACGCCACCGGCAATGACAGCGATCCTCCATGCATAATCAAACGCCCGTGTTCTCAGAAGGTTCACAAACAGGATCACTACCACAAACGCGATCACCGTGATCCACATTGCCCAGTTGTGGACAAGTCCGTCAGAGATCAGCTTCAGTTTTTCTGTGATCTCTGCGGCAGGATCACTGAGTGCCGCCGACTGTGCATGTACAAACCGTATAAAATAATAGACCACAACACCGCATCCGGCCGGAAGCGCTGACAATGCGCTACCCAGCAGGCCTGCTCCGATCGGCATAAGTGCAGGAACACCAAATCCGAAGGAAAGTGGTGTAAGGATCATTACAAGATTCTGTGACCTGCTGAATCTTAGGAACAGGATCAGCATTAACAGAATAAGAAGCAGCATAAATCCTGCCGTTTCGATCCCGACTGCATAACAGTGCCCGATCATCAACGCAAATCCCATAAACATCATCACGGAAACCGGAAGGATCGAACATACAAGCGCCAGGATCAGGACAACAAAAATATTATCCAGCTGTTTCATGTAACCCATATTGCTGTTGATCCAGAGAAAATAGGCAAATGCCAGAACAAACTTCAGGACCGGCAGTATATATACTTCATATTGTCCGTAAAATCTTTTGATATTCTGTTTGATCTCAAGTAAAGCTGTCATTTTCTATGTCCTCCTGCATTTCTCCGGACCGGATTTCTTTTTTCCTCCCGCCCGTAGATTTTTTCCAGTCTTGTAAGATCCTGATAATATTCTCTGACACTTTTTTTTGCCCGGAAATATTTCACAGAATACTGGATGTAGGTCAGTATCGAATATACAACAAGCAAGATCAGATAACCGACGATGATATAGATCCCAACCTTGACCAGATTAATCTTATTCACATTATCCATAAGATATTCGCTGAAATATGCGGCAACGCCTGCAAGTCCCAATACATATCCGATCGTTACCAGAAAAAAGTTTCTGATCAGTGCAAGTCCAATATAATCACTTCGATAATATCTGCTCACCGGAAGATACTTCCTGCCTTCGCCATGTTCATACATAGCCAGACGGTTCATGATCTTCACTTTTTCTTCATTTACCATAAAAATAACTCCTCATAAGCTTTCTTTATCAGGAAAATCCCCAATATATGATCCGCATTACGCTTTCCATACAGTTATACTGTTTAACTGCAATCAAATTTATTGTAGCATAGTTCCATACCTATGAAAAGTGTTTTTTCGGCTGTTTCATGCCCTTCCTGCGCATATTGTCAGAAAATAAACTTTCTCTGCACCGGCCTCAAGAAGACACATTGCCATGGCATCTGCCGTACTTCCTGTTGTGTATACATCATCCACCACAAGTACAGAAAAACCCGGGATCTTTTCGGTTACCTGATATGCATTTTTCAGGTTCTGACGCCTCTGTATGGCATTAAGTTTTTTCTGAGATCTTGTGCTTCGTATCTTCTTTACCAGATGCTCATTCCATGGGATCCCTGTAAGAACACTGAGCCTTTCTGCCAGATATGCTGCCTGGTTAAAACCTCTCATCCTTTTTTTTCTGGGATGCAGAGGAACGGGAACGATCAGATCAGGCTTCCACCGTTCCAGATATTTTTTTCCGAAGACGCTCATTGCATTTGCATAAAAATCCCCATATTCCCGACATCCGTAATACTTAAATCGTACCAGAGACTGTCTCCAGACCTCTCCGTACCAGAAAATACTTCTGCCCTCCGTAAAATGATGGGCACCCTTGCGGCAGTCTTCACAGTATTCCTCTTCCATTTTTACCGGTCTTCCGCATTTCATACACCTGGGACCGGATATAGGCCTGACCTTTCCGGAACACTCCGGGCAAATCAGCCGGTCTTTTTCTTTCAGTATCTGATGACACAGCGGGCATTTTTTCGGGTAGAGCATGTCCAGTAAAAAATCTGCTGTTTTTTTCAAGAAAGTCCTTTCTCCCCGATGGCGCTCTCTTTCTGTTCAGATTCATCCAGCTCCCGGATCCGTCTGTCCAGAGAGCTGTATCTCTGCTGCTGTTTTTCATTACGGATCATCTCCGCAAAAGTGGTCTCGCTGCCTACTACGGTAACACATTTTCTGGCTCTGGTCACTGCTGTATACAGAAGATTCCGATTCATCAGCATCCTTGGTCCGGAAAGGATCGGAAGGATCACTGCCGGATATTCTGAGCCCTGGGACTTATGTATGGTCACTGCATAGGCAAGTTCCAGTTCCTCAAGCTGTTTGAAGGAATATTCTGCCTGTCTGCCATCCTCAAATTCCACGGTAGCCGTTTCCGCAAATTCATTGATCTCCGTCATAATACCGGTATCTCCGTTAAACACGCCCACACCTTTATCTACAGGAATCTTGTATCGTCCAAGGATTTCCCACTCCAGCTGGTAATTGTTCTTCACCTGCATCACCTTATCCCCTTCGCGGAAAAGACGCTGTCCAATCTCTTTCTCCTTTTTCTTTTCATCCGGCGGGTTCAGATATCTCTGAAGGATCTGGTTCAGCCGCTCCACACCTAAAAGTCCCTTACGCATAGGAGTGAGCACCTGGATCTCATAGGGCTTTGCATCTACATAACGCGGAAGCTTCTCCTGGATCAGTGCGATCACCACACGGATAATGATGTCCGCGTCATATCTTTTCAGAAAAAAGAAATCCCGGCTCTTGTTATTGATGGTCACCTGCTCGCCCCGGTTGATCTTATGTGCATTCACCACAATATCACTTTCAGATGCCTGGCGGAAAATCTTTTTCAACTCTACTACCGAAAAACAGCCGCTGCGGATAATATCCCTCAGAACATTTCCCGGGCCTACACTGGGAAGCTGATTTTCATCACCTACCAGGATCAGTCTGGTCCCTGCTGTCACTGCAAGAAGCAATGAATGCATCAGTGCGATATCTACCATGGACATCTCATCAATGATGATCACATCCGCTTCCAGCGGATTCTCCGAATTCCTGTCAAAATGAACGGCACGGCCTTCCTGCTCTTCCTCCGGCATTCCATTCAGCTCCAGAAGTCTGTGGATCGTCTGAGCCTCGTATCCGGTAGCCTCTGTCATCCGCTTGGCTGCACGGCCGGTGGGAGCTGCAAGCCGCAGCTCAGCGCCTTCCTCTTCAAAATAACGGATAATCGCATTGATCGTTGTAGTCTTTCCGGTTCCCGGCCCTCCGGTCAGAATGAACAGACCATGACTGGCAGCTGCCGCCACTGCCTGTTTCTGCATTTCATCTAACCGGGTTCCTGTCTCCTTTTCGATCCTGTTGATCCGTTTCTCCATCATCTCCTCATCTTCCGGGCAGAGGATGTTCAGCTCACAGAGCATTCTGGCTGAATTCAGCTCAAGATAATAATATCGTGTGGGATAGACAACTGCACCGTCTTCTGTTTCTTTCAGGATCAGTTTCCGGTCTACTACCATATCCATGAGATGTTTTTCCATGTAGGAGGAATCTACTCCCAAAAGTCCGGATGCCCTGGAAAAAAGTTCCTCCTTCGGGAGATAGATATGGCCTTCTCCGGAAGCCTGTAGGAGAGTATACAACATTCCGCTTCTTATCCTGTAATCTGAATCTGTATGGATCCCGATCCGGGAAGCGATCTCATCTGCGATACGGAATCCCACACCACTGATATCCTCTGCAAGGCGATACGGATTCTCCTGCAGGACTCCATATACAGTCTGCCCGTATTTCTGATAGATCTTTGCGCCGAGATTCAGCGATATCCCGTATTTCTGGAGAAAGATCATAGCGCGACGCATATCTGCTTTCTCCGTCATCTGTTCTGCGATCTCCATGGCCTTTTTTTCGCTGATTCCCTTGATCTCAGCCAGCCGCTCCGGCTCTTCCTCTACAATACGCATAGTATCATCACCGAAACGACGTACGATCCTGGCTGCCAGTGCCGCTCCGATCCCCTTGATCGCACCGGAACCCAGATAACGCTCCATGGCCAGTGCATCCTCCGGCATTTTTTCTACGTAGGAGGCTATCTGAAACTGCTTGCCATACACCGGATGTGTTGTATAATTTCCGGAAGCTTCAATGGCAGCCCCCTGGGTGATCGCAGGAAATGTCCCCACACAGGTCAGTTCCCGTTCCTCTTCCATCCCTTTCAGTACCATGACCGTATATCCATTATCTTCATTTCGGAAGATCACATGATCTATATATCCTGTAACTGTCTCACTCATTTTTTTCTCCATCTGTAAACCTCTGATAACAGCAAAAGGCACTGCAACTGCAGCGCCTTATCTGTATGAATTTCCTGCGGCAGTCTCTTCTCTGACCCTGTGCCGTCCGGACGCCTCATAACGGTTTACATCCTTGACATGATTTCCGCATATTTTCCTGTTCCGGCAGCCACTACAAGCATTGCATCCTGCACAGTCAATGTGCTGACTCCTGTTTTCTGCTCGATCAATGCATCCATTCCATGCAGCATGGCACCTCCGCCTGTAAGAACGATTCCTCGGTCCATGATATCTGCCGCCAGCTCCGGCGGTGTTTTCTCAAGAACGCCATGGACTGTCTCTACGATCTGTCCGGTCGTTTCCCGCAAAGCGGTCCGGATCTCCTCAGAAGTCAGTGTTGCCACCTTCGGAAGTCCTGTGATGATATTTCTGCCCTTGACCTCCATCGTGCGAAGATCCGCTTCTTCACTGGCTGTTCCGATTTTGATCTTGATATTCTCCGCTGCATCCTCCCCGATAAAGAGGCTGTGCTTCTCACGTACATAATTCATGATCGCATGATCAAAATTATCTCCTGCAACCTTCACAGATGCGGAAACAACCACACCTCCTACGGATACGACCGCAACATCCGTGGTCCCTGCACCGATGTCCACGATCAGATTGCCAAATGGCTTGGTAATGTCTACACCTGCCCCGATAGCAGCAGCGATGGGCTCGTCCACAAGAAAAACTTCCCTGGCTCCTGACTGATAGGCAGCTTCCTCAATTGCTTTACGCTCAATCTCCGTGATCCCGCTCGGAACACTGATGCTGACTCTCGGCTTCCGGAACGCTCTCCGTCCCATAGCCTGTGAAATAAAATATTTCAGCATCTTTTCCATTACATTATAATCTACGATCACACCTCTTCGGATTGGCCAGATCACTTCCATATTGGAAGTCAGATGGCTTGCCATCTGTCTGGCTTCCTCACCGATCGCTCTGATCTTCTCTGTATCTTTATCATAAACAACCACAGAGGGCTCTCTTAAAACGATCCCCTTGCCTGTGGAAAACACCAGACTGTTTCTGGTTCCCAGATCGATTCCAATATCCTTTGCCGGCATAAATCCTCCCGCCTGCGTCATACGCATTCTGTATGCTGACGCATTTCTGACTTATTCTGTTCCGGTCTGTGCCGGAACGTTCCCGCACTCCATTATATACAAAACCACAGAAATTGAAAAGAACTTTTACCGGTTATTTCTGTTCCATATATTTTTTCACATATTTACCAGTGTAGGAAACCGGATTCTCTGCTACTTCCTCCGGAGTTCCTCTGGCAATTACCGTTCCGCCTCTGTCACCGCCTTCCGGTCCGATATCAATAATATGATCTGCCGTCTTGATCACATCCAGATTGTGCTCAATGACCACAACGGTGTTTCCTCCTTCAGACAGACGGCGCAGGATCTCGATCAGCTTGTGGACATCCGCAAAGTGCAGTCCTGTGGTAGGCTCATCCAGAATATAGATCGTCTTTCCGGTACTGCGCTTGCTGAGTTCTGTGGCAAGCTTGATACGCTGTGCTTCTCCTCCGGAAAGAGTGGTGGAGGGCTGCCCCAGACGGATATAGGAAAGCCCTACATCATACAGGGTCTCGATCTTTCTCCGGATCGATGGTACATTCTCAAAAAATGTCAGTGCTTCTTCCACAGTCATATTCAATACATCATAAATGCTCTTGCCCTTATACTTCACTTCCAGAGTCTCACGATTGTAGCGTTTGCCCTTGCAGACTTCGCAGGGCACATATACATCCGGAAGAAAATGCATCTCGATCTTGATGATTCCGTCACCGCTGCAGGCCTCGCACCGTCCGCCCTTGACATTAAAACTGAAACGGCCTTTCTTGTAGCCCTTTGCCTTGGCATCTGCGGTGGCTGCAAAAAGATCACGGATCTGGTCAAAAACCCCGGTATATGTGGCAGGATTGGAACGGGGAGTTCTTCCGATCGGAGACTGGTCGATATTGATCACCTTATCCAGCTGATCGATACCCAGAATGTCATCATGTTTCCCGGGGATCACTCTGGCACGGTTCAGGTCTCTGGCAAGTCTCTTGTACAAGATTTCATTGATCAGAGAGCTCTTACCGGAACCGGAAACACCTGTGATACAGGTCATCACTCCCAGAGGAATATCTACGTCGATATGCTTCAGGTTGTTCTCTGCCGCACCCTTTATATGAAGAAATCCGGTTGGTTCCTTCCTCACTTCCGGTACCGGAATCTTCAACCTTCCGCTTAAATAAGCTCCTGTCACAGACTGCTCATTTTTCATCAGATCCTCAGCTGTCCCCATTGCGACCAGTTGTCCGCCATGTTCTCCGGCTCCGGGGCCGATATCGATGACACAGTCTGCCGCACGCATGGTATCTTCATCATGCTCCACCACGATCAGACTGTTGCCAAGATCACGGAGACGCATCAGTGCCCCCAGAAGCTTGTCATTATCTCTCTGGTGAAGCCCGATACTCGGCTCATCCAGGATATATGCAACCCCCACAAGCCCGGATCCGATCTGTGTGGCAAGACGGATCCTCTGAGCCTCTCCGCCGGAAAGGGTTCCGGTAGCTCTTCCAAGTGAAAGATACTCCAGGCCAACCTCTGCCAGAAATCCAACCCTGGCGCGGATTTCCTTCAGGATCTGCCTTCCAATAAGCTCCTGCTGCTTTGAAAGCTTCAGATCGCGGAGAAAGCCCTGCAGCTTCTGTACCGGCATATTGGTCACTTCATAAATATTCTTATCCGCCACGGTCACTGCCAAGGACTCTTTCTTCAGCCTCTGTCCCTTACATGTGGTACAAGGAGTAATCCGCATAAAACTCTCGTATTCCTGCTTCATAGCCTCGGAACCGGTTTCACGGTATCTCTGCTCCACATTGCGGATCAGTCCCGGGAACGCCACATCGTAAACACCCTCTCCCCGCTGTCCTTTATAATAAACCTTCACAGAATGTCCGCCGGTACCATGGATGAGGATATCCTGGACCTTCTTCGGATACTCACAGAAAGGCGTATCCAGAGAAAACTCATATTCTCTTGCCAGAGCATCCAGGATCGCTCTGGAAAAGCTTCCCTGGGTGGTACAGGACTGCCACCCGAGAACAGCGATAGCTCCTTCATTGATACTCAGCTTCTTATCCGGGATCATCAGATCGATATCAAATTCCATCTTATATCCAAGACCCAGACACTGGGGGCAAGCACCAAACGGATTATTAAAGGAAAAGCTCCTGGGTTCGATCTCATCAATGCTGATGCCGCAATCCGGACAGGAAAAACTCTGACTGAAATTCAAAAGCTTCCCGTCCATAGTGTCTACTACCAGCAGACCATCCGCCAGATCCAGCACGGTTTCAATGGAATCGGAAAGACGCTTCTCTATTCCCGGTTTCACAATAAGTCGATCCACAACGATCTCAATGTTATGTTTGATATTCTTATCCAGCTTGATCTCCTCAGAAAGCTCATAGAGATTTCCGTCGATCTGCACTCTCACATATCCGCTTCTTCTGGCCTGATCCAGAAGTTTAACATGGGTTCCCTTGCGGCCCCGCACTACCGGTGCAAGAAGCTGGATCTTCCGGCGTTCCGGAAGCGTCATGATCTGATCCACCATCTGATCTACCGTCTGTTTGCGGATTTCCCTTCCACATTTGGGACAGTGAGGGATTCCCACACGGGCATACAGAAGTCGGAAATAATCGTAGATCTCCGTTACCGTACCCACTGTAGAACGGGGATTCCGGTTCGTTGACTTCTGATCAATGGAGATTGCCGGCGGAAGGCCCTCGATACTCTCCACATCCGGTTTCTCCATCTGTCCCAGGAACTGCCTCGCATAGGAAGAAAGTGACTCCATATAACGTCTCTGTCCCTCTGCATAAATGGTATCAAATGCAAGAGATGACTTACCGGAGCCACTGAGTCCGGTAAGTACCACAAACTGGTCTCTGGGAATATCGACGCTAAGATTCTTAAGATTATTCTCATTGGCTCCGCGTATCCTGATAAAACGCTTCTTATCGTTTGCTTCTGCTGACATGAAAGCCTCCTACTCTGTCCGGTCATAAAAAATACTCCGGTATTCTTCTCAACAGCAGAATCTACCTCTCTTATTCCGCTGTAAAACTTCTGATTCTTATCAGTATACTGCCAGAACATCCGTTCGTCAAGGTGAAAAAATCGACAAATTTTTCTACAGCAGAAAATCCGCCATCACTCCATTGCTCACATGGATTCCCTTTCTCGAAAGATATATCCTGTCTCCTTTTTGTTCCAGCATTCCGATCTCCAGATGTTTTTTCAGGACCTCTCCGTAAACGTTTTCCATATTTTTTCCGAAATATTCCGCAAACGCTTCCATTGAAACGCCCTCTGTCATCCGAAGCCCCAGAAACATAAACTCAGCCATCTCATCTGCCTCTGTAAGGCTTTCCATATTCTGACGGATCTTATCCGGAAACGCACTGTTTCCAATATATTCCTTCATATCCGCAGTATTGGAAAAACGCATATGATTCAGAAGTGAAGACGCCCCAAGTCCCAGTCCCAGATAATCGATCCTCTGCCAGTATCCCTTATTATGACGGCATTCCCGTCCGCCTCTCGCATAATTGGAGATCTCGTACTGATGAAACCCATATTCCTCCAGGATCCCTGCCGTATTCTCATACATACGGTACTCCGTATCCTCATCCGGCAATTTCAGCTTTCTCTCCCCGAAAGGAGTGCCTTCCTCAATGATCAGACTGTAGGCGGAAATATGTTCCGGAGAAAGCCCTGCCACCGTGCGGAGATTTTTTTCCCAGTCTGTATAGGTCTGTTCCGGAATGGCACTCATCAGATCGATATTGATGTTGGAAAAGCCTGCATCCCTTGCCATAAAAAAGCTCTCCTGAAACTCTTCCCACGTATGGATCCTTCCAAGGATCTTTAATTCCCGATTCTGCGGGGACTGAAGCCCCAGACTCAGCCGGTTGATCCCGTGTTCCAGATATATTTGAAGTTTTTCTTTATATAAAGTCCCCGGATTTGCTTCGATGGTGATCTCAGCATCCGGGGCCACAAAAAACTTATTTCTGATCTGATCCAGCATCTCTCCAACAAGAGACGGATCCGGCACGGAAGGTGTTCCTCCGCCGATAAAAACTGTGGTGATCTCCCTGTCCGAAAAATCCGGAACAGCGGCAATCTCCCTTTCCAGAGCCTGGAAATATTCACGCTGCCTCTCTTTTCCGGCAGGTCCGGAAAGGAAATCACAGTAATCGCATTTTTTTACACAAAACGGAACATGGATATAGAGCTCCAGCGGTTTTTTCGCCTCATTCTCCATCCATGGCTCCTTCCTCTCCACCACCACCTGATGTATCATTATCCTCATCGGAGCTTGTATCTTCACCGGCACTATCCGCATTATCCGTACTTCCGTCTGAAGCAGCCGGTGTCGGTGTCACGCCATCGATCCCCAATGCCTCGCTACCGTTTTCTGCCAGGTACTCATTGACCATTGTCAGATTTCCATTGCTCGTCACTGCATCCGGATCTACGGTTTTCGGATCAGGAGTGGCAGTCGGTTCCGGCGCTGTACTGATTTTGATCACACTTTCCTCTTCTGCATTTTTCTTCTTTGAACCACATCCGGTAAGCAGAGCTCCTGTCATAGCCAGAAGTCCTGCTGCCAGAAACAGTTTTTTTATATTTTTTTTCAAAAAGTCATCTCCTATTTATCATCCAGCTTCAGGACACTCATAAATGCCTTCTGCGGGATCTCCACGTTACCTACCTGACGCATACGTTTCTTACCTTCCTTCTGTTTTTCCAGAAGCTTCTTCTTACGGGAGATATCTCCACCGTAACACTTGGCAAGTACGTCTTTACGCATGGCTCTTACCGTCTCTCTGGCAATGACCTTGCTTCCGATAGCTGCCTGGATCGGGATCTCAAAGAGCTGTCTCGGGATCTCGTCTTTCAGCTTCTCACACATCTTTCTTCCACGCTCGTAAGCAGTATCTGCATGCACGATAAAGGAAAGAGCATCCACTTCTTCTTTATTCACAAGGATATCCAGCTTCACAAGCTCACTTCTCTCATATCCGTCCAGTTCGTAATCCAGGGATGCATAACCTCTGGAACGTGATTTCAGTGCATCAAAGAAATCATAAATGATCTCGTTCAGCGGCAGTCTGTATTTCAGGAGTGCACGGGTTTCTTCCATATATTCCATGCCTTCATACTGACCACGTCTCTCCTGGCAGAGATCCATGATCGCACCAATGAACTCTGTGGTTACCATGATCTCCGCCTTCACCATAGGCTCTTCCATGTATTCGATCTCTGAAGGATCCGGAAGGTTGGTGGGATTGGTCAGCTCGATGATCTCACCATTGGTTTTATAGACCTTATAGATAACACTCGGTGCTGTAGTTACAAGATCCAGGTTATACTCTCTCTCCAGACGCTCCTGGATGATCTCCAGATGAAGAAGTCCCAGGAAGCCGCAGCGGAAACCAAATCCAAGGGCGACCGATGTCTCCGGTTCATAATAAAGGGAAGCATCGTTGAGCTGAAGCTTCTCCAGCGCGTCACGGAGATCGCCGTACTTGGCACCATCTGCCGGATAAAGGCCACAATAAACCATAGGGTTTACCTTCTTATATCCCGGAAGTGCCTCTGCACAGGGGTTGTCCGCATCCGTTACCGTATCACCCACGCGGGTATCACGGACATTCTTGATGCTGGCTGTGATATATCCGACCATACCTGCTGTCAGCTCGTCACACGGGATAAACTGACCCGCTCCAAAATATCCAACCTCCACAACCTCCGTGGTGAATCCGGTCGCCATCATATGAATCCTCGTGCCCTTTTTCACACGTCCGTCCTTCACTCTGCAAAATACGATAACACCCTTATAAGGGTCATAAACAGAGTCGAAGATCAGAGCCTTCAGAGGTGCATCCACATCCCCCGCCGGCGCCGGGACCTTATTGACGATCTGCTCCAGAACCTGGTCTACATTCAGTCCTGTTTTTGCGGAGATCTGCGGTGCATCCTGCGCTTCAATTCCGATCACATCCTCGATTTCATTGATAACACGCTCCGGATCCGCACTTGGAAGGTCGATCTTGTTGATCACCGGAACCACATCCAGATCATGGTCCAGTGCCATATATACATTGGCAAGTGTCTGAGCTTCGATTCCCTGTGCTGCATCCACAACAAGGATCGCTCCGTCACAGGCAGCAAGGCTTCGGGAAACTTCATAGTTAAAGTCCACATGTCCCGGGGTATCGATCAGGTTAAAAATATACTCATTTCCGTCCTTGGCTTTGTATACAATACGAACCGCCTGGGATTTGATGGTGATCCCTCGTTCTCTCTCAAGGTCCATGTTATCCAGAACCTGGGCCTGCATTTCCCTCTCGGTAAGAAGTCCCGTCATCTCGATGATACGGTCCGCAAGTGTTGACTTGCCATGGTCGATATGTGCAATGATACAAAAATTCCGAATTTTACTCTGGTCTATCATTCAGGAAGTCCTCCTTAAATTTCTCTCGTATAAAGCGTTCAGAACGCATATTTTTCCATACTGCTCTTTATCATATCATATTTCAGCCTTCTTTGTCACTGCCTTTCAGAACTCTGTTTAAGATATCTGCAAATGGTTCCATGGCATTTCGGACTTCCTCCACGGTATTTGTCTGTGCTCCGGCCTCCAGAAGCAGGGCCCGTGGCTTAAGATGCAGATTATAGCGAAGACCTGCCAGATAGATCCCCCGGTAAAGATCGGGGTAATACTGTGCCGCCTGATATTCCAGCTGAAAGGAAAATGCCAGATTCTCTTCTATGTAAGGATTGGGCAGATAACTCACTGCCCCCTGACTGACTGTATAGCTTAATCCATTATAAAAAAGCAGCTGAGCAGTAGGTTTTCCATTCACCTGCGTTACCAGATGACGCTCATCCGGCACACCATCTCTGTGAAGGTCGATCACAACTTCAATGGTGGGATTTTCTTCCAGCACTTTTTCTATGGATGCCCTGGCATAATCATAAGCCTTGCTCCTGTCCAGTGTTCCTCCCATCATATCAAAGGCATCTGTTATATGAATGACCTGGTATCCATATGTTTTTTCCAGAAGTTCAGTAAGATGATCTCCCACTCCCACGATGGTGTCCTCAGTCTGTCCTTCCCTTGAATCTGCAAAAGCCTCCTGGGAATGGGTATGATAAATCAGGATCTGGGGTACCGATGAATCCTTTTTAACGGACAGATCCTCCTTCAGAAAACGGGGCGCACTGATCTGCTGCGCATTCGTTTCCGTATTGGAATCCAATATAAAAAACTGATTCATCACATAGTCAAAATCTGCCAGTTTCGCCTGAGACAAGTCAATCTGCGGATGTGGCAGTGCCACAGTCTCCTGTTCCTTCGCAGTATTTTCACCGGATCGGTTCTCCTCTGACGCTGGAGGCTCCGGTTCTGTGTTCCCCGGCTCCGTAGCTTCCTGTTCTGAACCTCCCGGCTCTGTAATTTCTGGCTCTGCAACTTCCTGTTCTGCATTTCCCTTAACAGTCTCCTTTTCATTTTTTTTGCCGTCAGGAGATTTTTTCTCTGCATCTTCCGCTTCTTTCTTTTGGATTTCTTTTTTCTTTTGAATCTCTTCTTTCTTCTGAAGGGCTTCTTTCTTCTCCGCCTCTTCCGCCTCAGCCATCAGCAGCGTCTCCTGCTCTTTTCGGTTCTCTGCTTCCACTTCTTCACCCAGATGCTCTGCGTTTTTTTCCTGCAAAAGCATCTCTGTTTCCCGGTCTCTGCCATTTTCCTTCTGCAGAGCTTTCTTTTCCAGAAAGCAATACAGCGGCAGCTGTCTGTAGATCTCACCATGCCTGAAAAAATCTCCCGGAAGGACAGCCACCACCCCCAGGAAGATCAGGCTCAAAACCACGCAGAAAGCCCTCTGGATATTCGTCACCAACGATCACCTCTTATGGTATTTTATGACCTGTCCTCTTCGATTAGACTATCGGAAAAAGCCAGATTCAGTCCCTCGGAAATGGTAAAGCTTAAATATCGTACCGTTTCATCCACATCCTTTGGTGTTACAAACATGGTGTAAAGCTTCGGTGAGATCATTTCTTCCAGAAACTCCTTCTGCTCATTTTCCTCCAGCGCCTCCAGAAGCTCTGCCATGGAATCATGGACAATAGTAGCCGCATCCACCACAGTCGGAACACCGATCCCGATCACACGGACCGAAAGATTTTCTTCATTCAGGCCTTCCCTGTGATTCCCCACGCCGGATCCCGGACTGATCCCGGTATCCGTGATCTGGATCGTCCGGTTAAGTCTTGCCGTACTTCTGGCCGCCAGCGCATCTACGGCGATCACCAAATCCGGCTTTGTCTCAGAAACAACACCCCGAACAATTTCCAAAGTTTCCATTCCGGTCTGTGCCATCACACCTGGAACGATCCCGCTGATCTGATGCATTTTCATATGTTCATTGCTCTTCAGCCCATATTCCCGGATCACATGCCTTGTCATATGAAGATTGGAAACTGCACGGGGGCCAAGGGAATCCGCAGTGATCTCCTGATTTCCAAGGCCTACCACCAGGATCGACTGCTGCCGTCCAAGATCGATCAGCTCCCTTAAATGATGTGCCACCTCTTCCGAGATCTCCCTGTGATAATCCTCATCCGGAACGGAAAGATCCGGTGCCTCAATGGTAATATAGGTTCCCTGTGGTTTTCCCATGGTCCTGGCTCCGTTTTCCGTTGTGATCCGCACTACGGTAGTCCGAACATCCTTTTCCTCATCGTATCTTTCCCTGATCTCTACTCCACGTACTTCTACGTTTTCCGCCTGAAAGCGTTCCGTTGCTTCCAGCGCCAGATCTGTTCTGATTCTGCTCCTTCCAGCCATACTCTCACCCTCTTTTTCTGTAAGATTGCAAAGACTTTTTCGCTGCTGCCTGCAGCTTTTCCGGTGTTTTCCCTTTTATTATTTCCCCTTTTTCCCATAAATATGTATCATTTCCCCTTTTCCACACAGCATCTGGTATTTTTTGCATATTTTTTTGGAATTTTTGCGAAAAACATCTTGACATTCCTGTGCACGTATAATAATATATATAAGCATGTTTCATAGGAGCGCCCGTGTCTGTTCCTGTGAATGTAATTTAATATTATATTTTTAAGGAATCGGAGGTGTACGAATTGGCTAACATTAAATCCGCAAAGAAGAGAATCTTAGTTAACAGCACTAAGGCTGCAAGAAACAAAGCAATCCGTTCTGCAGTTAAGACTTCCATCAAGAAAGTTGAGACAGCAGTTGAGAATAAGGATAAGGCAGCTGCAGAGGTTGCTCTTAAGGACGCAATCTCCACAATCAGCAAAGCTACATCCAAGGGCGTTTATCACAAAAATAACTGCGCCAGAAAGATTTCCCGTCTTTCCAAAGCTGTCAACAGCATTGCGTAATAGACCACGGAATATTTTAGTTATAAGCTTATAAGTAAAAGGAAAGACAGTCGAACCGTCAGCGACTGTCTTTTTTGTATATAGATTTCTGCATTGACCAAAAGGAGTTTTTTATGATATCCCATCCCTTTCCCTACCGCATTATCCGCAGCAGTCGGAAAACCCTGGCGATCCAGGTCAGCGTTTCCGGTCAGGTAACTGTCCGCGCTCCACACACAATGCCAGATTCCACCATCCATCGTTTTCTCTCACAGAAAGAAAGCTGGATCCTGGAGCATCTCTCACACGCTGCCACTGAGCCGGCACAGCCCCAGGCTGAAAACCCGCCTCTTTCAGAATTCCGCCGCAGTTATTATATGGAATCCGCCAGAAAAATATTCAAAAGAAAAACCGCAGCCTACGCCAGAAAAATGGGCGTAACCTACGGCCGTATCACGATCCGGGAACAAAAAAACCGCTGGGGAAGCTGCACCAGCGAAGGAAACCTGAATTTCAACTGGCGGCTGATCTTCGCCCCGGAAAAAGTCCTGGATTATGTTGTAGTACACGAACTTTCCCACAGAAAAGAAATGAATCATTCCCCTGCCTTTTATGCAGTGGTGGCATCTGTGATGCCGGAGTATAAAGCCTGCGAAAAATGGCTCAGGGACAACGGAGCGACCCTGTGGCAGAACCCGTCTCCGTAAAACTCAGGCTCTCACTGCTCTCGCCGAGCTGTACTTCACGATCAGAAGCTCCACGCTGAGCACATCTCCAAGTGTACCTGTCTTTACCGCCTCTTCCGCATCCACAAAATCCCGCACAGCATTCTCCAGCTCTTCCACAGTGTAGGATCTAGCACAGGATGCCAGATTCCGCACAACAAAAGAGGGTACTCCCAGTTTGGAAGCGATCTCGGTTTGAGAAAGACCCTCCTGTGACATTTTCTTGGTCAGGCAGATCTGACGAAACTGTTTCGCCAAAAGAAACAATATACGCATCGGCGGTTCCCGAAGAGTCAGAAGGTCATAGTACAGATCCAGGGCCCGCTTCTGGTTCTTCTCCGTCACCGCACGCACCATATCAAAGATCTTATTGGTTGTCTGCGTGGTACAGACAGCCTGGATATCTGCAGCCGTCACAACATCTCTTCCGACCGTATAGGAGATCAGCTTTTCCAGCTCCATCCTTATATTTCCCATATCTGTTCCCGTCATGGTCAGCAGAAGCTCCACATCTTTCTGGGTGATCCTGCGGCCATTTTTTCCAAGGATCCCTGCTGCCCACCGCATAAGAGTCTTTTCATCCTGCTGTTTAAATTCCCCGATGCTGCCGCAGGCTTTTACCGCCTTGTACATACGGCTTCTTTTATCTACTTCAGACTCGCAGAACACCAGATACAGATAATCAGGCAGAGCTTTCATATAATCTGCCAGTTCCTCGCATTTGTTCTTAAAGAATCCCGTATCCTCAAGAAGGACTACTCTTCGCTCTGCAAAAAAAGGCATGGTATCACAAAGACTCAAAAGCTCCCGGACATCGATCCCCTTCCCCTCATATCTGGTAAAATTCATGGTATCATCGTCCGGGTTCAGAGCCTTCACCAGATTTCTTTTATATTGTTGTTTCAGATAGGCTTCCTCACCGTAAAGGAGATATGCCTGCTTAAATTTTCCTGTTTTAATATCTTCCTGAATATTCTTCAATCTCTGTACCCCTGTCTGATTTTCTCTGTAATCCAGTTTATACGACAACTGCCGGAAATGCAACACCCAAACAAAAATTTGACTTTCCACCGGATTTATGCTACTGTAAACAGGTACATATTCCGGCAGATCCGTTCTGTCAGCGAAATATGTGGAAGGGAGTGTTCCATTATGGAAAAAAGAAGAAACAGCAGAACAAGCAACCTGAAGAGCGCAACCACCAAGGCCAAAGCTACCGTGAAATCAACTGTAGAAAAAATTGAAAAAACACCTGCAGCTGAAAAAACCGTTAAAGCAGTCAAAAAGGCAACAGAGACTGTAGCAGCCAAGGCACCAGAAGTAGTAGAAGAAGTTAAGAACACTGTAAAAAATCATAAGATCAGCGGCATCACACTTGAAATTTTTGAGACATCCATCACAGTTGCCGACCTTGAGGCAGCTGTTAAGAAAGATGCAGAAGCAAAGGGCCTGAAAGGCAAAGAGCTCCACATCTATGTAAATGCAGAAGAAAGAGCAGCTTACTACACTGCTGACGGAGCGGGTTCCGACGATTACAGGATCGATCTGACCACTCTGTAAGCTCCGGCGGATCTGTTCCGCGATCGCTTATATGCCGGTCTGTCTGTGACATTCCGGAAACGCAAAAAAGCCATGCACAGGACATTTTCATCCGGTCCCGCTGCATGACTTTTCTTTTTTATCTTTTACTGGATCTTTTTGATCCAGTCTCTGGAGCAGCCTACTGCAGCTCTCCAGCCTTTTACCATGGCATTTCGCTTCTCGTCATCGATCTCCGTGCGGAAAATACGTTCCACATCACGGCTTTTCAGTACTGCCTCCTTGCTTTCCCAGAATCCCACAGCAAGACCTGCCAGATATGCGGCACCAAGAGCAGTTGTCTCAATACATTCCGGACGTTCTACAGCCACATTACTGATATTGGCCTGAATCTGCAGAAGAAGGTTGTTTGCACTTGCTCCGCCGTCTACACGAAGAACTGCAAGGTCACTTCCTGCATCTTCCTTCATAACTTCCAGCACATCATTGACCTGATATGCAAGTGATTCCAAAGTCGCACGCACAATATGATACTTATTTACACCACGGGTCAGCCCCACGATCGTGCCGCGGGCATACTGATCCCAGTAGGGAGCTCCAAGTCCCGTAAACGCAGGCACGACGTAGCAGCCGTTTGCATCCGGTACCTTTCCCGCAAAATACTCGGTATCCGATGCGGAATCCACCAGATGAAGCTCATCACGAAGCCACTGGATCGCAGCACCAGCCACAAATACGGATCCCTCCAGAACATAAGTGATCTCTCCGTTAAGTCCCCATCCGATGGTCGTAACCAGCCCGTTATTGGAAAATACCGGTTTATCTCCTGCATTCATCAGAAGAAAGCCACCGGTTCCATATGTATTCTTGGTTTCACCTTTCTCAAAGCAGGCCTGTCCGAACAGCGCCGCCTGCTGGTCCCCGGCAGCACCGGCTACCGGGATCCTTCCACCGAAAAAGGATGGATCTGTCTCACCATAAATCTCACTGGACTCTTTTACCTGCGGGAGCATGCATTTCGGAATATCAAGCTCCTCCAGGATCTCATCATCCCACTCCAGTGTATTGATATTGAACATCATCGTTCTGGATGCATTGGAATAATCTGTTACATGAACAGCTCCCTTGGTCAGCTTCCAGATCAGCCAGGTCTCCACGGTACCAAACAGAAGCTCTCCCTTCTCTGCTCTTTCGCGGGCACCCTCCACATTATCCAGGATCCATTTTACCTTGGTGGCAGAAAAATACGCATCGATAACAAGTCCTGTTTTCTGACGGAATTTTTCTTCCAGTCCCTTTGCTTTCAGGCTGTCGCAGTATTCTGAGGTTCTCCTGCACTGCCATACGATGGCATGATAAACCGGCTGTCCCGTATTCTTATCCCAGACAATGGTGGTCTCTCTCTGATTGGTGATACCGATCGCCGCAATATCCTCTGCCGTTGCCTCAACCTGGTTCATAGCCTCTCTGGCAACAGAAAGCTGTGTGGACCAGATCTCACCTGCATCATGCTCTACCCATCCCGGTTTCGGAAAATGCTGGATAAACTCCTTCTGCGCCACACTGCGGATCCTTCCGCTTTCATCAAAAAGAATACAGCGGTTACTGGTCGTTCCGGAATCCAGCGCCATAACATATTTTGCCATATAAAAATCCTCCAATACATTTCTTGGCTGCGGCTCAATGCCTCTGCAGCCTCATAATTCCCATACCTTCTGATTTGTAGTGGAAACCGCTGCTGCCCCCGCACCCAGGGCTCCCATCACATCCTCCTTATCGGAGATCAAACCGCCTGCGATCACAGGCACCTTGCTTGTTTTACATATCTGTTTAAGAATCTTCGGCATCAGCCCCGGCAGAACCTCTACCACATCCGGCAGCTGCTCATGCTGATTTCCCAGATTCTCAATATTCTTAATCGCCATGGAATCAATAAGGAAAAAACGCAGAACTGTATACATTCCAAGCTTCTTCGCCCTGTTGATCATGGATGCTTTTGTTGAAATGATCCCATCTGCATGGATATTTTTACAAATATAATCCACAGAAACCTCTTTTGAGCTTAAACCTGTGATCAGGTCTATATGTGCCATCGCGATCTTCCCCGCCTGGTGGATCCGCTCCACAATTCCCCCAATAGAACGGATATCTCCATACAGGATAAAGATCACGGTAAGCTCCTCCCTGCCCAGACAGTTCTGAAGCCCCTGCTCATCCTTTACAGCCGCTATGATCGGGTTCGCCTCGATCGCGTCCAGAAATTCTTTGTTCATCTTCTCTCTTCCTCCGCAATGTTCACAAAATATCATCCTATCTCCGCGCATTGTTTGAAGATATTATTCTTATTGTATCAGTTTATTGCTTCAAAGACCAGACACATTTGCCAAATATATCTGTTTCATTTCCGGCTGTATTACAATTCTCAGACAATCTTCTTCTCTGGCAAAAGAAGGGAAGCCCCTATGGACTTCCCTTCTGCAGATACATTATTTCTCAAACGGGAATTTGAACTGTGTAAGTCCGAATTCATCGCGAAGTCCGATAAACTCTTTCTGAACTGCCTCTGTCACCGGAACTCCCTTATCCTTACGATACATCCATACATCATATTCCTTCTCGCCTGCTGTGTAGATACGTTCCTGTCCAGGAGCCTTCTCGGAGCCTCTCAGGTCTCTCAGGATATCACCGCATGTTTTCTTGAATGCCTCTGCACCCATAAATGCCTCTGTGTCGATAGCAATAAAGAAATGTCCAAGATGATATGGACGGATCTTTCCTTCCTCATCCTTACCATCCAGAGCTTTCAGGAAGAGACCGGACTGAAGAGCAGCGGAAAGGATCTCAACAACCGTAGAGTATCCGTATCCCTTATATCCTCCGGTTGTCTCACCAAATCCACCGAGAGGAGCAAGTGCTGCCTGCTGGCTTCTGATCTTCTTAAGGATCTCTGCACTATCTGTAAGCTCCTCTCCTTCTCTGGAAATAACAAGACCCTTAGGAGTATCATGGTTGATACGTGCGTAGTATTCGATCTTGCCATTCTGGATAACAGATGTTGCACAGTCCAGTGTAAACGGGAACGGCTCATCTGTAGGCATACTAAATGTCAGTGGGTTGGTTCCAAGCATATTCTCAACACCAAATGTCGGTGCAACGGATGGTCTTGCGTTGGTACCGCTGATACCGATCATATTCTCTTTTGCTGCGAGACCTGTCCAATATCCTGCGATTCCATAATGAGAAGAGTTACGGACTGCAACCATACCCATGCCGTATTTATGTGCTTTTTCAATACACATGTCCATAGCTTTCTTGCTGGCTACCATTCCCATACCATCGTTAGCATCAAGAACTGCAGTTGTCGGTGTCTCTTTAAGAATATCGATCTTTGTTACAGGATTTAAGATTCCGGATTTGATACGGTCGATATAGATCGGTTTAAAGCGGTTGCAGCCATGGCTCTCGATTCCACGTCTGTCACTTTCCAGAAGTACATCAGCGCAAAGTCTTGCATCCTCTGTTGGAACTCCCATTTTCTCAAATACTGCAGTCATAAAATCGTCTGCAAGCTGCCAGGAAATAAAAGGTCTTGTTTCTTTCTCCATTGTAAAAATCCTCCATATACATTATTATAGTTTTTTTATTTTGCTTATATAGATCTGCAGCAGGACCCCCTCCTGCCGGAGATTTCAAATTTAGCCTGCCTCCTGTATGTACCTTACAGAAAGCGTCTTTGCATTACAGTTTCAATCCTCGTCTGCCACTGCTCTTCCTCTGTCCGGATAATTGGTAATGATGGAGTTTACTCCCCATTTCTTCATCCTTCTCATATCCTCTTCCTCGTTTACAGTCCAGACATTCACCCCGATCCCGTTCTGGGAACAGCTGCGTACATGTTCTTCCTTCAGGTATTCCAGATTCGGATGATAATACTGCACATCGCAGGTTCTTGCATAAACCCCTGCATTATCCACATATTTCTCTACCAGAAAGCCTCCTGCAATAGTCTCATCACTCTGTCTGCACAATACAATGGATGCGTTATTGAAAGAGGAAAGGATGATCCGATCCTCCAGACCATATTCGCAGATCATATCAATGACCTTCTCTTCCATACCACCATAATAATAAATACTGTTCTTCAGCTCGATGTTTGTGATCAGATCTTCCTCCTCTGCCATCCACTCCAAATACTCTCTCAGAGTCGGAATCTGAAGCCTGCCGAATTTTCCGGCAAACTTATCCGGATAACTGCAATCCAGTTTACACAGCTCAGCATATGTAAGATCATAGATATACCCGTTTCCATCCGTGGTACGGTCAACCTTCTCATCGTGCATGATCACCGGAACCAGATCCTTGGTCAGCTGCACATCAAGCTCGATCCCCTCGCAGCCAGCCTCCACAGCCTTCTGAAACGCCAGCATTGTATTCTCCGGATATTCTCCGCTGAAACCACGATGTCCAAATACTTTCATTCTAATCATCCTCCATTCAATGCATTACATCATTGTGAGCATTTTTGATAATTCATATTTCTAATTATATCATAGCGTTTATTTATTTTCAACATTTTTTATCAATTTTTATATATTTTTTTGTTATTTTTTAATTAATTATTCTTTTAAGAGCTAATATTTTTTGTGCATTTTGTATATTTTATTTCATGGCAAACAAAGCGATAAAAAAGCCTTTTCAGGTTTATTTTATTCGCTTTGTCTGCCGGAGGGCTGACATATTATAAGCATACAGTTTGCCATATATATCCTTTGCAGATCACTGTATGATCTGCTTCACATTTCCTGTAGCCACGATATCCACGCCTGTGCCTGCTACATTCTCCAGGATCACGTCCCCGATCTGAACCGGCGCTTCCACACATACATCCCGCAGCGCTTCCACACAGTCAAAAATCTTTCCTTTCGGAATATCCTGTGCTGTCTTTACTGACACCACCGGCATACTTCCATTCTTCACACGAACGGTCGTTGTCACGATCCTGGTCGGATCTGTCACTTCCTTCACTGCATATTCCGCACCTTTTTTACAGGTATTTCCTGTGACGGAAATGATTTCTTTTCCATTCATTTCCACCAGAAGGGCGCATCCCATAGGACATCCGATACAAGTAAGATTCCTTTTTTCCATTTTCATCACTCCTCCACCTGGATCACAAGTTCATGTTTATCCTGTTTCTGTTTTCCTTCCAGAATGGAAAGAAGCTGTTCTTTTTTCAATTTGATCTGTTCCATCTCTCCGGGTGCTGCCACCTGTTTTTTTCTGGAAAAGATCCGTTCTCCATCCAGATATGCACGGATGTAACAATTTTTATATACATTTCCCACACGGAAGCGGACCAGCTGCTCCTCCGCCATATGACCGATACGGATCTCAGACGGCACTGTATAGCGGACTCCGTTTTGGGGCGAAAGCGTGATCTTTATCTCTTCCGGTATTTTGTCCTCTCCATTGTTGTTTATATAGAGAGCCGCATTTCTTCCTGCATTGCCGGCTTCCTCCGAAACAAAATCCACCAGATCATGAACATGAAGAACATTTCCGCAGGCAAAAATACCTTCTACATTTGTCTCCAGACTTTCATTTACCACCGGTCCGGAAGTCACATTGCTCAGCTTCACACCTGCCTGTCCGGAAAGCTCATTCTCCGGGATCAGACCAACAGAAAGAAGAAGCGTATCGCATTCAAAAAATTCCTCTGTACCGGGAATCGGGCGTCTGTTTTCATCTACCTCTGCAAGAGTGATTCCTTCCACACGCTCTTTTCCTTTTATGTCAACCACTGTATGGCTAAGCTTCAACGGGATACCAAAGTCATCCAGGCACTGCACGATATTTCGCTTCAGGCCTCCGGAATATGGCATCAGCTCTGCCACTGCCTTAACCTCTGCGCCTTCCAGCGTCATACGTCTGGCCATGATCAGTCCGATATCACCGGATCCCAGGATCACTACTTTTTTTCCCGGCATAAATCCTTCCATATTTACAAGGCGCTGTGCTGTTCCTGCTGAATAAATGCCTGCCGGTCGATATCCCGGAATGTTCAGTGCACCTCGCGGTCTCTCTCTGCAGCCCATGGCAAGGATCACAGCTTTTGCCCGGATCTGATACATTCCCTCCTGGCGGCTCATGGCAGTGATCACCTTATCCTGGCTGATATCCATGACCATGGTGTTCAGCCGGTACTCGATCTGCTGCTCTTTTACCATCCGGATAAAACGTGCCGCATATTCCGGTCCTGTCAGCTCCTCCTGAAATGTATGAAGGCCAAATCCATTATGGATACACTGATTCAGGATCCCGCCCAGCTCCTTATCACGCTCCAGGATCAGGATACTCTCTGCTCCCTCTTTCTTTGCAGCCAGGGCTGCTGCCAGTCCTGCAGGGCCTCCGCCTATGATCACGATATCTCTCTTCACCATAATCTTATCATTCATGGTTCTCGCCCTCCTCTGCAATTTTCTTGTTGATTCCTTCGATCAGTCTGGAAGCTCCGCCTGTTTTTGTGATCTCCTCCATGGAAATGCCAAGCTCTCGGCTGAGGATTTCCATTGTTCTGGGAGAGCAGAAGCCTGACTGACATCTTCCCATTCCTGCTCTTGTACGGCGTTTTACTCCGTCCAGGGATTTCGCTCCAAGCGGTCTTCGGATCGCATCCAGGATCTCTCCCTCAGAGATCATCTCACATCTGCAGATGATATTTCCATATTCCGGTGATCTTTTGATCAGCTCATTTCTTTCTTCCAGAGAAAGCTCTGACGGATCCAGGATCCCTTTTCTCACCGGATCAAAATCCGGATTTACTTCCGGATGTAATTTTTCTTTTACGATGTCAGCAACCATACAGCCAATGGCCGGTGAGCTGGTAAGTCCCGGAGATGCGATTCCTGCACAATCGATAAATCCGGGAGCATCCTCCACCTCTTCGATCACAAAATCCATACCGTCCTCGATAGCTCGAAGCCCTGCAAAGCTTGTGATCACCTTCCGCAGTGGAATATCCTTTACTGTTTTCCGGGATTTGGCACTTACTTCCTCCATCCCCTCTGATGTAGTCGCTGTTTCCTCCCGATCCTCCAGATCCGTAGCTGTAGGCCCGATCAGAAGATTACCGTGAACAGTCTGTGTTACCAGAACTCCTTTTCCGTTCTTATTTGGAAGTGCAAAGATCGTATGATTCACATGTGTTCCTGCACTTTTATCAAGAAGCATATACTCACCCTTACGAGGAGTGATATGCAGTTTTTTCTCACTTACCATATTATGAAAAACATCCGCATAGACACCGGCAGCATTGACGATACAGCCTGTCTCAAGATCACCCTTTGAGGTTTCCACAACAAAACCTTTTTCCTGTTTTCGGATGTTCTTTACTTCTGTGTCAAATTTAAATTCCACACCATTGTTATATGCATTCTCTGCCATTGCAATGTTCAGCTCAAAGGGACAGACAATTCCGGCTGTCGGTGCATACAGCGCTGCCAGCACCTGATCAGACAGATTCGGCTCCATGGCAAGTGCCTCTTCTCTGTCAAGGATCCTCAGTCCCTCTACTCCGTTTTTCAGTCCTCTTTCACGCAGCTTATGCAGCATGGCGATTCCATTCTCAGTTGTACAGACAGTCAGTGAACCAGTCTGTTTAAAAGGAAAATCCAGTTCCTTCGAAAGCTGTCCCATCATATTGCTGCCCTTCACATTCAGTTCCGCCATAAGGCTTCCCGGTTCTGCATCATAACCGGAATGAGCGATTCCGCTGTTTGCCTTGGAAGTTCCACAGCATACATCCTCTTCTCGCTCCAGAACGCAGATTTTCAGCCGATATCTTGAAAGCTCTCTCGCTGCTGCCGCTCCGGAAACTCCTGCTCCGATAATGATCACATCATACATAGATCTGTTTCTCCTTTCCTGTTTACGGATCTTCTGAACTGTCCCCGGCTTTCTCTGCGCCGGAAACAGCAGAATATCCGTTGCAACACAAGCATTGCCGTCCGCAGGTATATATTCTGCGAGGAGTACTGCTTACGAACAGCAATCTTTCAAGTGAATATGCCATTATTTTTATGCCGTAACCCTTTGTAACCCTTGTAATCCTTTTGAAACATTAACATTTGCGCATAAAAATAGCCGGCATAAAAACACACTTATCCATGTGTCTTCATGCCGGTCTCTGTTCTCAATGGCATTCTCTGTATTCAGCAAGCTGAATCAGATTCCTTCTTCACTTTGCATCCATTGTATCAGACTATTCTTCATATTTCAAGTACATTTTTCGTAAAATACATCGTTTTTTCTTTAACATGCTCTTAACTTTCTCAAAAACATGATAAATTTCATTGTATTCCCGATTCCCGATCATATTTCCTCCACAGAAATAACTCCTTCCTGCTGTCTTACCTCACGAAATACAGTATGGCGTGCTTTCCATTTGGCAGCCTCCATTGTTGCCTGGATCACCACACTCTGTGTTTTGGATCTCTTTTTGATGATAACTACGTTGGAGATCAGGATGTCCTCTTCCCGGAGCTTCTTTATGACCATACTCATCTTGTCTTCATTTTCAAACTCCATATATACGTCATAGGTATTGGAATGCTCTTCCACATAAACCTCTATATATTTCGCATATTTGAACACCAGAATAAGCCCCAGCGTGGTCAAGATCGCACCGCTGTAAAAGCCGATTCCCACAGCAAGTCCGATACACGCAGAAGTCCAAAGACTGGCCGCTGTCGTAAGACCGGATACATGTCTCTGTCCGGTCACAATGATGGTTCCCACTCCAAGAAAACCAATCCCGCTGACAACCTGTGCGCCAAGTCGTGCAGTATCTCCGATTCCTGCCCCATTAGAATATACATGGATAAAATCGCCCGTCATCATAACCAGAGTTGCCCCCATACAGACGATCATATGTGTTTTTACACCTGCCACACGCTTCTTCATTCCACGATCAATACCGATCAGACATCCAAGAAACATCGCAAGAATCAGCCGAAACAGCGTCGATCCCATATTTAAAGTGTGCAAATAATCCGATATTACATTACATGCTCCGAGAATTCCGCCCATAAATTTGCTCCTTTCCTGTTGTAACATTATTTTCTGCCGGTGATAACGCCAATAGCGCATCACTTCATTTTGCCCTGCATGAACGCCGCAGGCCACACTCCTCCATTCGAAAGCTGTCTAGTCAGCCGGACTCACTCCGTCCGTCTCACTACACAGTTTTTCATATGATCCTATACCCCGGATATACATGATCTGTAGTCTCACAGCATATAAAACAGCAGGGATACCGGCGCCCGGCGGCGGTATCCCTATCTGTTGCTCTATCTACTGATCAGAGGGCATTCTGATTATTTAATAGACTCGTTATAGTTCTCGATCGCTTTGTTTACAGAAGCTGCAAGCTGATCAACAGCGTCCTGAGTTGTAAGCTTGCCATCATATACCTGCGGCATGATCTCGTTGAATGTAAGACGGGCTTCTGTCTGTACACCGGAGAGAACACCTGCTGTATTGCAGTTTACAGGAGAATCCTTCAGCTGGTTGATAGCTGTCTCGAAGTTCGGGTTTTCTTTGAGGTAAGCCTTCATATCCTCTGTCTCATAAGCTTTCTCGTTGATCGCAAAGTATCCTGTACCCATGGACCATTTAGCCTGTACATCAGGAGTTGTGATGTACTCGATGAATTTCCATGCTGCATCTTCGTTAGCTTCGTTGCCTGTATCTGTAAGCCACAGGGATCCACCACCGATGATAACGCCGCCTTCATCATTCTGCTCGATTCTCGGAAGATATCCTGTACCAACTTCGAACGGAGAAGAATCAACTGCATTTTTCAGGATAGCAGTAGACTCGATGATCATACCAACCTGTCCGGAGAAGAATGCTGTCTGAGTATCTGCTGTTGTTGTTCCGTAATCTTCGAAATATCCGGAATCATACAGCTTTTTCCACATATCAAATACTTTCAGGCCGCCGCCGTTGGAATCAAAATCAACAGCTGTAACTGCCTCTTTACGTCCATTGTCATTGTTTCCGTATGTTACACCAAGTCCTGCAAGCTGCTGCTCAAAGAACCATCCGTAAATAGCCTGTGAATAACCAACCGGAGCTGCTCCGCTCTCTACGATCTTCTTGGCATCCTCAAGAACCTCATCATAAGTTGTCGGCGGAGTTTCAGGATCAAGTCCTGCTGCCTCAAATACGTCTTTGTTGTAATACAGCATAGGTGTGGATACGTTAAATGGCATTGCATACTGCTTGCCGTCTACGGTATAGTAGCTGCTGATAACCTCCATAACAGAGCTCTTATCATAGCCTGTGCTCTCAAATTTGTCTTCTACAGGAATGACAGCACCACTGTCATACATGAACTTTGTTCCTACGTCATACATCTGGCAGACATCCGGAAGACCGGAGTCACTCTGCATAGCAGCTTTCAGTTTTGTGATGGTATCATCATAGGTTCCCTGATACTCAGCTTTAATCTCGATCTCATCCTGGGATGCGTTGAAATCATCCACGATCTGCTGAAGCACCTCACCGTTTGTGCCGCCCATTGCATGCCAGAATGTAAGTGTTGTTTTCTCAGCTGCACTTACTGAGCACGGAGCTGCCAGAGATGCAGCCATGATTCCTCCTAAAAGAATCGCCATCCATTTTTTGTTGTTCATATAGAAACCCTCCTTTTATAATGGTCCGACCCGCCCCAATACAGGTCGGACAAATTAACATTTTTGCTACTTGCTCTTATGTGATTGGATCAACCCTTAACAGCACCTGCTGTCAGACCACTGATCATCTGCTTCTGACCAATGATAAATACAAGGATCGACGGAATCAGGATAACCATAGCACCAGCCATAACCGGTCGGAAGTCTGTTGCCTCAGCCCCCTGAAGCATACCAAGACCGATCTGAACTGTTCTCATATTTACACTGTCAGTTACAAGCAGTGGCCACAGATAATAGTTCCAGCTCTGAAGGAATACATAGATGATCAGAGCACCCAGTGATGGTTTAATAAGCGGAACACCGATGGTATATAAGAACTTGAAATTTGTACATCCGTCAATCTCTGCCGCTTCATGGATCTCCTTCGGCAGTGTCAGGAATGCCTGGCGCATGTTGAATACCGCAAAAGCTGCTGCTGCATTAGGAAGGATCAGCGCTGCGTATGTATTACGAATACCCCAGTCAGCAATAGTCAGGTAGTTTGCGATGATGATCGCCTGGCTCGGGATCATCATGGTTGCCAGCATAATATAGAACAGAACCTTTTTGCCTTTGAACTCCATCATTGCAAAAGCATATGCTGCAAGAGCACCTGTAACGACCTGAGCAAATGTGATAACACCGGATACGATCAGTGAGTTCTTAATGAAGGTAAAGAACGGTGCAAGCTGAAATGCTCTTGTGTAGTTCTCGATAGTCAGATGGGACGGCCAGAACTTTCCGCCGTAGATCTCCTTCAGATCCATCATACTAACATTGAAACAGTAGATAACAGGAACAATAATAATAATTGCAAAAATAATATTCAGCGCATACATCGCCACTTTTACATATGGTTTTTCTTTCATCAGTAGGTCACCTTCTTTTCCAGTCTAAACTGCAGTGCAGTCAGGATGATCAAAATAACAAACAGAATTACGGATTCTGAACAGGCCACACCGAAACGGCTGTTGATAAATGCCTCCTGGTAAATCTCATACACGATAACGTTGGTACTCTCTGCCGGTCCGCCCTGGGTCATCATCTTGAACTCTGCGTATGCCTGTACGGAGTTGATGACATTGATGATGAGAAGGAAGAACAGTGTCGGAGAGATTGACGGAATCGTTACATGACGGTGCTTCTGGAAGAAATTCGCTCCATCCAGGGCAACGCTCTCATAAAGCTCAGCCGGTACACTCTGGATCGCTGCAGTAAGGTAAATGAAATTCATACCGATCGCCATCCATACACTAACGATCGTAACTGCGATCAGTGCATATTTCTTATCTGTCAGCCATCCGATATGAGTTCCGAGAGCCTTGTTCAGGATACCCAGAGAGCTGTGGAAAATAAACATGAACACTACAGATGCCGCTGCTGCGGAAATAGCCATCGGAAGTGCATATACAGTACGGAAAAATCCCTTTGCCCTGATCTTCTCTGTACTGATGATCGCCAGTATAAAACCGATCACAATAGAAAGGATAACTCGCATAACAGAGAATTTCAGTGTTGTCTCCAAACTGTTAAGGAACGTTCCATCTGTAAAAATATTCGTATAGTTGTCTAGCCCTACATACTGTGCCACCTGACCAAGAGGTGTGGTTCTGGCAAAACTCAGTCGGATCGTCTTAACGAACGGCCAGAATACAAACAGTATAAAAAGGATCATTACAGGAACCAGATAGAGATAAGGCTCCACTGTCCTGAAAAAAGATTTTTTACTTTTCATTGTATATCACCTGCTTTTCATAAATTTACGTACTACCGATCAGCTGCATCATCACGATATCTCTGTCCCCCTGACAGTGCTGATCATGTTGCTCATTACACATTCTGCTGAAAAACATTTCCGTTATATCTTCCAGCAATTACCCCAATACATTAAGCAAAACTCTCATTTACGTTCTGCTGTCAAAAATGCCCTCTCACTACCCTCCTTTGTATTTGCGTGTTTGTTATCTTTACCAACTTTTTACCAAATGATAACACATTTCTTGCATATAATCAACAGTTATTTTCCTATTTTTCAATATTTATTTATTTGTTTTAGACAATTATCATTTGATAATAATTATTTTTTTATCTATTTTATACAATTTATCGCACCCCAATAAGGCAATCCATTCTGATCACCTTCCATAAAAAACAGATAAAAAAATCGGCAGAAAATAACACATCCTTCGATGCATATCTTCTGCCGTTCTCTCTTCTCAATGGCATCATCTGTTTTTATACAAAACAGACACAGTCTTAACTTGTTGATATGAATTATACAGTAAAATCCACTATAAATCAAGACCAAACACGTATTTTTTATGCAAATCTTATAAATACTTTTTTCACAAGCAAGCCATTTCATTACACGGAAATTGTCTTTATTTCACAGCTATTGTGGAACAATTATACTTTTTTCTTCCTGTACCAGGATATTAAATACAAAACTATACCAAAAATTATCAAAAATGGAGCAACTGCCACCAAAACAGTTGTTAAAAGTATCACAATTAACGCTGCAATGGCGATCACGATCGCCTTCCCATACCATGTGCTCAGATCCAGTTTAAAGCTTCTTGCCTTTCCGGCACTGCTCTCCGTCCCATTATCCGCATAATCATCTGCACCGTAGCTCTCTTCAGAATAACCGGACTCATCATAAACAGCTGCACTGTCATCTGTATCGATCAAAGTCTTGGCGATCAGCCTGGGATCCCCCAGTTCTGCCAGGACATCTGATTCACTTCGGCCGTTCCGGACCTGAGACTGAATGTAATCCTCATAATACCGCACATGAGCCGCAGCTCTCCCCTGGGTCATCTGTCCGGACAGCTGCCCCCGTAAAACCTCAAGAAACTCTCTTCTGCTCATAAATATGTCAAACCTTTCTTATGAAATATAATGAAAAAAACAAAACTCAAAACAACTCCAGAAACCTCACCTTGAAAACTTCTGCAAATTCTTTTTTATTACTCTCTTAAAATTTTTCTCATTATACCATAACCCATAAATTTAAATCAGAAACAAATCATAAAATTTTGATTAAAAAATAAAAAATCATAGTACAGCGCAAAGGGCGGTTCATTTCCGGATGCCGCCAAAGCCGCATTCGGAAACGAATCGCCCTCCATGACGTTCGTTATGCCATCAAAAATCACTCAACATGAACAGCCCCTGTACTCCTGATATTCATCGGATAGACATTTTCCCTTCCAACATACTGAGCCATATAGTCCACATACGCATCTGCGTTCTCGATCGGAAGCACGCACATGATAACTCCTGCAAAACCACCACCATGAACTCTGCAGATACCAGCACCGATCTTATTCAGAAACAGCTTGGTAAGCGCCAGACTCAACGTGATCTTCTGCTCCTTGCAATTCTGCAGAGAATAACAGTTCTGCAGCCACTCCCAGGAAGAATTACCGGACTCTTCAAGAAGACGCAGGAATCCCTCACCGTCTTTATTCTCAACAGCCTTCACAGCATCTGCAACACGTCTGTTCTCTTCATAAAAATGCATCGCACGAAGAACAGCACGGTCATTCGGAATATCCTTCACATGTGCCAGAAGATTCTCCATACTGGACTCACAGAGAAGCTCTACGCCCATAGCCTTCGCAGCCTCACGCATCTCCATAGGAATAGAAGAATATTCCTCACTGAGATCTGCATGGCCCTTACCGGTATTTACGATCACAAGTCTGCAGCCCATATCCTCAAAGGAAAATGCGATCTTCTCACAGCTGATATTCTCTTTATCAGAGAAATCCAGAAGGATCGGGCCGCCGGCAGCACAGGCCATCTGGTCCATCAGACCGGAAGCCTTTTTCCAGTAAACATTCTCAGCATACTGACCTGCTCTCGCATACTCGCCATACTCCAGCTTACCTTCATTAAAGAAATAATTGGCGATCGCACATACAAGCATCTCAAAGGAAGCAGAGGAGCTTACACCTGCAGCGGCAATAACCTTGGTGGAAACATAAGCGTCAAATCCACCGGTAGCATAGCCTTTTTTCTGCATATACTCCATAATACCTGCAACAAGAGCATCTGTACCTTTTGTATAGGTTTCTGTGCTGAGCTTGTCAAGATCAACAACTACTTCCTGTTTGTAACCCTCACTGATCATATGGATCACATTGGTTCCGTTTGGATAAGCAGCACCGATGGTATCCAGATCGATACTTGCCGCAATGATCTGACCGCCGTTATGATCAACATGGTTGCCAATGATCTCCGTACGGCCCGGAGCAGTAAAAAACTCTGCCTTGTCATGATGATATTTCTTCTCGAAATTCACAGCAAGATTGGTATAACGGGCGCTGCTCTCCTCTGTCTCGCCATAGATTTTTTTCAGCACTTCTGCTGCCGGAATTTTAATTGTTCCCATTTTTTCTTCCTCCTGTTATATAGTTTACACCCCAGATCCGGAAGAACCTGAAAAAATCTTCCGCTCTGTCACGCTTCATGGTTACTGTTCACTCCGTTCTCAGCAACACGCTTCGCAATGCGCAGAATATCACCAGTGAATAGTAACGCTTCATGTACTTTTATTATAACAGTCCCGTCTTTTCTGTCCATAACAATTTTGTGTAAAAACCGTATTATTTTGTGGTGATCCCGGAATATCCCTTTGCATTTTCTGCCTTTTCTGATAAAATAAATTCCACTATGAAAAGCAGATATACACTTCAGGATCCGCGCACAGAAGGAAGGAGGTAACACCATGCAGATCATCACAGATCCCGCCGGAAAAGAACTGAAAAAACACGGAGACAGCTCCTTCCCATTCCTGGTAAGCTACGAGCGGCTTTCCGGCTATGAGACCGGTTCCTTTCTGTGGCACTGGCATCCGGAGATCGAGCTTACCTATATCGAAAAGGGCGAAATGCTCTACAAGATCAATCAGAATACCTTTCACCTGAAAGAGGGACAGGCAATCTTTGGCAATGCCAATGCCCTTCATGCCGGATATATGTATCAGGATCAGGACTGTCAGTATATCCCCATAACCTTTGACCCCAAACTGATCTACGGATTTTCGGGAAGCCTTCTTTTTCAGAAATATACAGAACCGATCCTCCGAAGCTTTTCCCTGTCCGCCGTACCGCTTGATCTATCCTGCAAATGGCATTCCGAGGCCATAAAAGATATCCGTGACATCATCAGCCTGGACTGCAGTCGGGAACCCATGTATGAATTTGAGATCATCGCCAGACTGCAGCACTTCTGGAAGATCTTGTATGAAAATACGATCTCCCGGACAACTCTTCCATCCGGTCAGGATGAAGAAAACTACCGCCGCATCCGTCAGATCATGTCCTATATCGCAGAACACTACTCTGAAAAGATTCTCCTGAATGATGTTGCAGACCTGATCCACTTAAGTCCCAGCGAATGCAGTCGGCTTTTCAAAAAATGTATGAATATCACTCTCTTCGGATACATCCAGGAATACCGCATTGAACGCAGCCTGGAATATCTGGAAAATCCCTCCTGTTCTATTACGGAATCAGGACTGCTGTCCGGTTTTTCGGACTCTAATTATTACACAAAGGTCTTTACGAAAATCAAGGGCTGTACACCAAGACAGTACAGAAAAAATCAGGAGCTGTGACATGCTCCTGATCTTTAACCGTTCAGTGCTCCATACCTATGAAGCAGAACAATATTTATCCGTGAAAATGGCTGTTATCTGAACAGCTCTTTCATTACCGGATACAGTTTGCGGAATTTCCGGTATTTTTCTTCATATTTTGCAACCAGCTCCGGTTCCGGTTCTACCGTATCTACTACCCTGACCAGCTTATTACAGATCGTTTCCACATCCGGGTATTCACCGCAGCCTACTGCTGCCAGCATTGCACCGCCCATGGACGGACCTTCCTCATTCTCCGGCACATCCACCTTCAGGTTCATCACATTTGCAATGATCTTTTTCCAGAGAGGGCTCTTGGCTCCGCCGCCGCAGATCTTGGTGCGCTCAATATGGATCCCGAGGCTTCTTGCAACCTCAAGGGAATCTCGAAGTCCGAAAGCAACTCCCTCCAGAACTGCCTGTGTCATATCTGCTCTCGTGGTATCCATGGACATTCCGAAAAATACGCCTCTTGCATCCGGATCGTTGTGCGGAGATCTCTCTCCCATCAGATATGGAAGGAAGAATACCTGATTCTCACCAAGCTTTTGGATTGGTGCCTGCTCTGCCGCAAAATCCTTTGTCTTAAGGATCTCCTCTGACCACCATTTGTTGCAGGAAGCAGCGCTTAACATGCATCCCATCAGATGATAGCTTCCATCTGAGTGGTCAAAGGAATGAAGTGCATTGTTTTCATCCACTCCGAAATCTTTGCTGGAAATAAAGATCGTACCGGATGTTCCAAGGGAAATGTTGCACTGGCCATCGCCAACCGTTCCTGTTCCCACAGCTGCCGCAGCATTGTCGCCTGCACCTGCTACAACCTTCACATCCTCTGAGAAGCCAAGCTCTTTTGCAACTTCCGCTTTCAGGTTTCCGACTACCTGCCAGCTCTCGTACAGCTTCGGAAGCTGTTCCTCTGTGATATGGCAGATCTCAAGCATTTCCTTTGACCAGCAGCGGTTCTTCACATCCAGAAGAAGCATACCGGAAGCATCGGATACATCTGTGCAGAAGGATCCGCTTAAGCGATAGGCAAGATAATCCTTCGGAAGCATGATCTTTACCACTTTTTTAAAATTCTCAGGCTCATGCTTCTGCATCCAGAGGATCTTTGGTGCAGTGAAGCCTGCAAATGCAATGTTTGCGGTATACTGAGAAAGTTTTTCCTTTCCGATAACCGTATTAAGATATTCCGTCTCCTCACCGGTACGGCCGTCATTCCAGAGAATCGCCGGACGGATCACATTGTCATCTTTATCCAGAGTTACAAGACCATGCATCTGACCGCCAAAACCGATTCCTGCTACTTCTTTGCGGTCAATCCCTTCTGTAAGCTCTTTGATCCCTTCCATGCTCTGGGCGAACCAGTCCTCCGGATTCTGCTCAGACCAGCCCGGATGGGGGAAGAACAGCGGATATTCTTTTGATACGATGTTGCAGATCTTTCCGGATCCTTCCATAAGAAGAAGCTTTACAGCGGAAGTTCCAAGATCAACGCCAATATAATACATAGTAATTTTTCCTCCTGTAAATACAGAAACCGCGGCCCTCAGTTCGCAGCGCCTGCACGCCTGAGAGCCCGCGGTTTCTGAATCGTATTTAACCAAATCAAGAACGTCCCCTGCGGGGTTACGAAAAGCAATAAGCAGCGAGTGGGGACTTGCTTGTATCAGACCACACGTACGGATGATCTTACCCGCCTGTTTTAATTATCTCCAAGGATTCTCTGTCGGATATCTCACGCCTGCCGGCTGATTGTAACCGATCTCTTCAACCGGTACACCAATGTATTTGAACACCTCGAAGAGAGCTTTTCCGTGATGTCCGAATGCTACAGCACCGTGATGCGGGAATCCTCCCTCGATCAGCACGTGACGGTAGAAACGTCCCATCTCCGGAATTGCAAATACACCGACAGCACCGAAGGAACGTGTTGCAACCGGAAGAACCTCGCCGTGTGCGATATATGCACGAAGCTTGTTGTCCGCTGTACTCTGCAGACGATAGAAGGTGATATCTCCAGGCTTGATATCTCCCTCAAGAGTTCCGTTTGTAACCTCGATCGGAAGGGATCTTGCCATGATCATCTGATATTTCATCTCACAGAAGGACAGCTTGCTGGATGCTGTGTTTCCACAATGGAATCCCATAAAGGTATCCTGAAGCTTATAGTTGAATTTTCCTTCGATAGATTCTTTGTACATATCCTTCGGAACGGAGTTATTGATATCAAGAAGTGTAACGATATCATCACTTACTACCTGTCCGATAAACTCACTTAATGTACCATAGATATCAACCTCACAGGATACCGGAATGCCCTGTGCTGTCAGACGACTGTTTACATAACATGGAACAAATCCAAACTGTGTCTGGAATGCAGGCCAGCATTTTCCTGTCAGTGTTACATATTTACGATATCCTTTGTGATCTCTTACCCAGTCCTTCAGAGTCAGCTCGTACTGTGCAAGCTTCGGAAGGATCTCAGGTTTCTTGTTTCCCGCACCAAGCTCTTCTTCCATCTCTTTTACGAGCGCCGGGATTCTTTCATCGCCTTCATGCTTGTTGAATGCCTCGAAAAGGTCCAGCTCTGAGTTCTCCTCGATCTCAACGCCAAGGTTGTAAAGCTGTTTGATCGGTGCATTGCAGGCAAGGAAGTTTGTAGGACGCGGTCCGAAGCTGATGATCTTCAGGTTGCTCAATCCCTCGATCGCTCTTGCGATAGGAAGGAATTCATGGATCATATCCGCGCAGTCCTCTGCATCACCTACCGGATACTCCGGAATATAGGCTTTTACATTACGAAGCTGCAGATTATAGCTTGCATTCAGCATACCGCAGTAAGCATCTCCACGTCCCTGGCAGAGATTATCCTGTGTTTCCTCAGCTGCTGCGATAAACATCTTCGGTCCCTCGAAATGCTTTGCAAGAAGGGTCTCAGAAATCTCCGGTCCGAAGTTTCCAAGATATACACAGAGTGCGTTACAGCCTGCTTTTTTGATATCCTCCAGAGCCTGGACCATATGGATCTCACTCTCTACGATACAGACCGGACATTCGTAGATATCCTTTGCATCGTATTTCTTTGTGTAAGCGTCTACAAGAGCTTTTCTCCTGTTTACGGAAAGGCTTTCCGGAAAACAATCTCTGCTGACTGCAACGATTCCGATCTTAACTTCTGGCATGTTGTTCATAATCTTCATTCTCCTTTTTATATCCGGCAGATTTTCCACCGGTGATATTATTGTTCGTTTGTAACTATTCACTTCACCCAAAATCAGTCAAGTGTGATATTTTCACCCTTCAATCCGTTGAATGCGCCTTCGATCTTCGCATCCTCATGAGCGATAAGCCATTTATTTCTGGCTGTCATCAGACCGTCCTCTCCGTCCTCTGACATCGGAAAATCAATCTCTGTGTTGGTTCCTCTCGGAAGAACAACTACACACTGAAATCCACTCTCATTCACATGACACGGTGCATAGTGGAGCGTTGTGGCATAAACCTCGATCCCGGTTCCTGCCGGTACCAGAAATGCCTCCACCTTTGAGGTATCGTATGTAAGATCCTCTTCTATATCCTGCTGATGTCCGATAAGCAGTACAAGATCTGTCACTGCTACATTGATCTCGGAATTCCGATGATATTCCAGGGCATTCAGCTTTTTATTGTGACCATTGCAATATCCGATCTGGACAGGTAATCCACCAAACGCTCTGTTTTTCAGCTCTTTTTCCACATCGAGAGCTTCCAGCTCCTCTGCTGACGGAACATATACCACATCCTCCGGAACCGGTGTATGCTTCATCTCCTTCAGAAGCGGACCGAAATTGTATCCCTCCAGAACCTTTCCGTATCTGCGGAAAGCCGGATCTGTTACTTTCTGAATTTTCACGATTTAACCCTCCTTACAAAATTACTGTTTCACAGCTTCTCTGCATCTTCGTTTTGAACTGAAAAAAGCATACCACATCATGGTATGCTTTTCGCCGCTTTTCTTGACTCATTCATAGCACTTTTTTGACATTTTTATGATTCTGACGCTCCACTCTTCCCGGCAGGATCCCGTAACGCTTTACAAATTCCCTGGAAAAAGCCCTGCTGCTTGCAAACCCGTTGTCAAGTGCGATGGAGCTGATGGTATGATCTGTATGCAAAAGCTCCTTATAGGCATATGCCATGCGGATATCCTGTAAATATGTCTTAAAATTGACCTTCGCATATTTCCGGAACATCCTTGACAGATATGCATCGGAATATCCGAACATGGCTGCAAGTCCGGAAAGTCTGAGATCCTCCTTGTAATGCTCCCGCATATAAGTGGTTATTTTCGACAAAGCATCCAATCTGCGGCTGATCTTCAGCGCATTCTCCTCCACCTCTGTTTCCCTGTATGCGGAAACCATAAGATAAAGGATTTCATAGAACACTGCCCTGATACGGAATTCGTACCCCGTTTCCCCGGATACATACACCCGGTACATCTCCCGGATCAGAGAAACCATCCGCCTGTCTGTTTCCTCAGACTCTTCGTTTCTGCTCCGAAAACGGATGAACCTCTGAGCGGTAAAATAATCCGAAAACTGCTTCAGCGGGATCTGCAGTACGATGGTCTCATTACGTACTGGCGCCTGAATAGAATGTACTTCATTGGAATTAATGATCAGAAACTCCCCTGCCTTCAGAGGATACTCTTTCTCATCGATATAAAAATAAAGGCTCCCCTCCATCACCGCAAAGATCTCGATCGAAGTATGCCAGTGTTTTTCCCTTACATAATTTCCGTTTCTTCCTTCAAAAAGAAAAAGCTTAAAAGGAAATCCTTCATTGGGAATGATCAATTCATGCTGAAACTCCATGCTCCTTCTCCCTTTCCTGCTGTCCGGTCTGGACCCGGCGCATCATACTTCCGTAAAAAGCCGCCAGGATCTGCTGAAATAACGTTCCGATCATAACCGGAAATAATGTTTCCGCCGGAAAATACGCTCCCGCGATCACCGCACCGGCGCTGATGTTCCGCATTCCGGAACCATAGATCATGGAAACCGTTGCCTCTTTATTCTGCCTTGTAAGAATGGCAATGATCCAGCCAATGGCATATCCCCCTGCTGCCAGGACCAGGATCGCTGCTGCTACCTCCAGCCGTTCTCCGTTAAGATGCTTCATATAAGGAGAAACCTTGGAGGAGTTGGAGGTTACCACAAAGATCAGGCACATTTTTGAAAAAGGTGCCAGCTTTTTCGGCCAGGACTCCATAACCTTTCCATGGCTGACTTCATTAAGGCACATGGCAAGGACTGCCGGCAGAGCGATCATGAAAACCAGCTCCTTCATCATTCCCACAGTATCCATTTTTACGCTGGAGCCCACCAGGAGCTTCAATACTGCCGGGATCAGAAAGGGAGCCAGGATCGTATCGATCACAACCAGCGAAAGTGACAGCGGACTGTTTCCATTATAAATGGACACCCACATCAGACTGATCACCGCTGCAGGTACGGAAAATTCCAGCACCATTCCTGTGATATAATTCATATTGCCCGGGAACAGAAGATGTCCCAGACCGCAGGCGGCCACCGGTCCCAGCACATGAAGGATCAGCAGCATCAGGATCAGCGGAAGCGGCCGCTTAAACACATCTGCTACATCACGGAACCTGGATTTCAGCGCACCGATAAAGGTCATAAATGCAAAAGCATACGTCACATAGGGCACGCCATGCTTTGCAATATCCGGAAACAGTACCCCCGTAAGCAGACAGGCCGGCGTCACAAAAGCCATCCATTTCTCTATAAAGCTGTTAAATTTTTCCAGCATATCACACCTCTTGTTTATCTTTTTTTACAGTTTATCACAAAAAAACAGCGGTGCAAGAAAAAAATCCCCTGTTTTATAGCCGATTCCGGACAAATATGATATGATAGTACCCATCCAAAAGCAACCTGAAACCAGGGCGGACTACAGATAACCGCCAAAATGATCATTTTTTATGATCTGGAAAACGAGGCAAAAAATGATTTCTTTAATTATACCATGCTTCAATGAGGAAGAATCCCTTCCGCTTTTTTACCCGGAAGCCACTTCTGTCCTCAGGCAAATGAACTGTGATTATGAGCTGATCTTTGTGAATGACGGTTCCAGAGACAGAACCCTTGAGATTTTAAAAGAGCTTTCCGAAAAGGATCCTCATGTGATCTATCTTTCTTTTTCCAGAAACTTCGGAAAGGAAGCTGCCATGTATGCAGGCTTCTGCAATGCCGGCGGCGATTATGTAGCAGTGATGGACGCTGATCTTCAGGATCCGCCGTCCCTTCTCCCGGAAATGCTGGAGAAGCTGGAATCCGGAGAATATGACAGCGTTGCCACCAGACGTGTCAGTCGTGACGGAGAGCCACCTATCCGGAGCTTTTTTGCCCGGAAATTTTATCAGCTGATCAATAAGATCTCGGATGCAGATATTGTGGACGGCGCCAGAGACTTCCGTCTGATGAAGCGCAGTATGGTGGATGCCATCGTCTCCATGAATGAGTACAACCGCTTCTCCAAGGGAATCTTCGGCTGGATCGGTTTCCGCACCTGCTGGCTCCCCTACAAAAATATCGAACGCGTAGCCGGTGAGACCAAATGGAACTTCTGGAAGCTGTTTAAATACGCCGTCAGCGGCATCATCAATTTCTCTCAGGTACCGCTGACCATCGCCTCCTGGTTCGGAACGACCATGACCGGTTTTTCCTTTCTGGTCCTGGTAGCCATCATAGTCCGAAAGCTGATCTTCGATGATCCGGTCCCAGGCTGGGCTTCCACCATCTGTGTCATCATCTTCATCGGCGGCCTGCAGCTTTTCTGCCTGGGTATCATGGGACAATACATAGCTAAAACCTATATGGAGGTCAAGCAGCGCCCCCATTACATCATAGCAGAGTCCAACAAAAAGGACTTTACACCCATACGTTGATTTTCTATTCTGTCGGAAGCTCGACCACCTGATATTCGTGGCCCAGCGCCGGCAGGATTTTTTCTTTTACATCACTGGTCTTCATCAACAGAGTGGAAGTATTGATACACGGATGGCATCCGAAATTTTCTTCATCCAGGACTTCTTTATCAATCACCAGGTGTACCTTCTTTTCTTTATCAAAGATCAGTCCCATCAGACTTAAGGACCCCGGGGTAATGTTCAGATATTCCTCCATCTGCTCTCCGTCTGCAAAGGAAAGTCTGGCTGTTCCGATCTGTTTGGACAGAAATTTTGTTTTAAACGGCTTCTCTCCCGGCATCAGCAGCAGATAGAAATCCGTTTTCTGTCGGTTGCAGAGAAAAAGATTTTTGCATATCTGCGCTCCCAGAAGCTGATCCACTGCCTCGCAGGCCTCCATGGTCATCAGTGCTTCATGATCTGCTCTTTTATATTCAATCCCAAGACTATCCAGAAAATCGTACACTGCGATTTCCTTCTCCAGACGGCCCTCGGTGTTCTCCGGTCTTCCTGTATAGACTGTTTTGTCAATTCTTGGTTCTTCCATGATGTCTCCTCCGTTATTTTTACATTCTCATATGTGCAGGTCTTAGTCGCAGCACATTACGCTTTACTGCTTCACCCGTAACCTGCCGATTTGTTTAATCATAGCACACCTGTAACAAATAAGATACTCCGGATTTCCGTCTGACTATTGACGATATCAGCCTCGGATGCTATACTCTCAGGCAGAAAGGGAATGAAGTTCTCCCCCGATCTTTATCGAAACCGCCAATGAGCTGATGACTTCTGTGCAATGCACGGGGTTACCAGCTTTTTTTGATGGATTTTTCAAAACGGGGAGATTGAAAGGAGTTACTATGACAAAAGAAACTATCCAAAAAGAACATCGGATCCTGCAGCTGAAATATGCTGCCCTTGCAGTGGTCGTGGGAATCTGCGTCGGGATCGTAGATACTATCTTCGGCCGGGGCCTGCTGGCGATCTCTGCTTTTCGCACCGCACACTGGCGCTGCCTGCTGCCCTTCCTGCCTCTGGCCGGACTTCTTATTGTGTGGATGTATCATCATTTCAGCACCTTAAGCTTAAAGGGCATGTCCCTGGTCTTCGAAACCGGGCAGAAAAAAAGAGACCAGATTCCTCTGGCCCTTGTCCCTCTGGTAATACTCGGCACCTGGATCACTCATCTCTTCGGAGGAAGTGCCGGCCGTGAAGGTGTTGCCGTGCAGATCGGTGCTACACTCTCCCACGAGGCCGGACGCAGGCTGCATATCCGGGAAAATAAGCCTGTCATGCTGATCACCGGTATGGCTGCCGGTTTTGGCGGTCTGTTCCAGACGCCATTAGCCGCTGTATTTTTTGCCATGGAGGTGATCGTTGCCGGATATCTTGAGTACGATGCGCTGCTGCCGGCACTTATCGCCGCATATACAGCCTCCTTCACCTCTCATTTCCTGGGACTGGAAAAATTTGCTGTGGATATCCAAGACACCTGGACTGTGACCGATCTCCGAAGCATGATCTCTCTCATTGCTCTCGGACTTGCCTTTGGTCTAGCAGGACGATGCTTTTCCGTACTTCTTCAGAAAGCAAAGAAATTATTCGGGGAAAAAATCTCAAATCCGCTGATCCGCATCGGTGTCATGGCCATTCCACTGGCAGCTCTGCTGTTTGTGATCCACGGCGGACGCTACACAGGTCTTGGAACCAATCTCATCTCCGCTTCCTTTGCCGGAGAAACGATCTACGGATATGACTGGATTCTGAAGCTTCTGTTTACTGTATTTACACTTGCCATCGGTTTTCAGGGCGGCGAAGTGACACCACTGTTCTCCATCGGCGCTTCCCTTGGAGTCGTCCTAGGTTCCATCCTCGGGATCCCTCCCATTATCTGCGGGGCACTTGGCTACGCCGCAGTATTCGGCAGCGCCACCAACACCCTCATCGCCCCGATCCTCATCGGCCTGGAAGTCTTCGGCAACCGAAATACCCTTCCCCTCATCCTGGTATGCATCCTCGCTTATCTGATCAACGGAAATCACTCCATTTATGGAGCACAACAGAAGGCGCTTTGCAGGTTTGAGAAGTAGATATGTACATATTTTTTATTCGGTCATGGCTGACTCGGTTGTGACCGAGTGAACTACCCATCACCTAAAGGTAATGGACTTCTAAGGATATCAGATTCGCCATATGATTCCTTTCTTCAGCTATTAATGGATTCTATCTCCGAATCATCATATATTTTCTTTAACTCTTTTCTCATTTCCTTATTGATACTTATATATTTTGAATCATTATCAGCCCATTTTACTTTCAGGATATCGTGTTTGCGTATATATAATACAGGCAGCCGGCTTCTGTGCTTATCCATAAAGATTCCCTGGCTTTCATAAAAAATTTCCTGCAGATAATCATTCATTTCATCTACCTGGATTACAAATGTAAAACGAATATCCTTCTTTTTTTCTTCTCTGCTCATCTCATTGATCCAGAACTCTGCAAATTTATCATTTAACAACAAAACATCATTTCTATCCATATCTGTAATATCTATAAGCGCCCAGATATTCACCTGATTATTTCTATTTTTCTTGAAAAAACTTACTTTTCCTTTTTCGTCCAGTTCATATTCTGACTTTTTTTGGTACTGGTTATGTAAAAGCCCTTTTTCAAATACAACGTTTCGTTCTTCGACCTCTTCTGGAAAAGTTATTTTGATATCTATTAACTTCTCATATTTGTAACAAATAAAACTGAATGGCATCCAGATTTCTTTTTTATTCTCTATATACCTGTAGCTTCTTGCATGAATCCTAGCACTATGCTTCAAAAATTGAACATACCCCGCTGTCATTAAAATATACAGTGGTAATAACGCTTTTTCAATCGCATCATTCCCACTGCTATTCGTCCAACATTTCCAACAGGAATATACTGCTGCAAAAAAAACATCTGTCAAAAGCAACATTTGAAACAGAAAACACCCTCTGATTCCGGAAAGCCATTTTCGATTTTTTCTCATCATCCCATAAACATATAGAGGATTTTCATCTACACTTTCCGAAGAAATATCCTGATCCGGTGTTTCGCCACATCTGAATACCCATCCAGTCAATGCCATATATCCCCAAACGGCTACTCCAAATGTGAATCTATCATCTTCAAAAATCCAACGATATGACAAGAATAAAATACAAAATAATAAAATTTTTCCAGGTATATTATTTTTTCTTTTTCGGTTTATTATGATCCCCCCTAGTCGTCAAGCCTGTACAACATCCGATATTCCCAGACAATCCAACAGATCTTTTTTCATTTTCTCATATTGTTTTTTATATCTCGAATATCTATATAACGGAAGGATTTCCAAGCGATTATAATAACGGTTATATACCGCTCCAAGACGGTATCGTCTTTTATACATCATTATCCCTGAATTATTCCGTACAATGCTCTTCAGAATACGATTATCATCTTCTACTTCCAGCACAAAGGAAAAATATATTTCCTTTTTTTCCTCTTTCGTTGTAATATATTGTTTCCAAAATTCTACAAAAGCTTTATTTAATTTTCCGATATCCGCTTCCTGAAACAAATCTGTTTTTACATATGCCAGAATATGTATCTCATCTGTTTTGTCATATCTGTAGAAAAAAGTTTTTCCATTTCGAGGAGCTTTATACGTATTTATATACTGATAAATTCCAAAACCTTTTTCCATTACATCAGAATGTGTCTGTAAATCCCTGTAACACACCGGATTTTCATAATACATATTGATATTCTGGCACAGAAAACTGAATGGCGCCCAATTTCCTTCTTTATCTGTTGGATATTTATAATTCTTTTTATAAAATTTCACATAAAATATCCACATGCATGATCTTGCCATGATCATAAAAGCCAGCGAGATATTCAGAAGGATTTCTATCACTGTACTATTTATATCTGGATTTAAATACTGCATCCCCAGATATGTAAAATACACTCCCAGCCACAGAATCATTATTTTTCGCAAAAACAAAAAACTTTTTAACTCTCCGTTTTTCCTGATAGGAAGAGCATATTTCGATTCCTTTTTGTCATTTAACATACCGTGTACATAAAATGGATTCTGACAGTTATAACTATCCGGCACATTATAAGGGGTTTTCCATCTTGACAGTATAATAACTGTAGGAATAAATAGAATATTTGAGATCATCAGGCTTACCAGAACCGCCAAAATTTCCATTACACCGACCGGCGCCAAATAGAAATAAAAAGATTTCAGTAATCCAGTAAACATCAGGACATATACACACAAATAAATTGATTTGCTCAACACGTCGATCATTTTTCTGTATAATTACCTCTTTCTTTTCCAATACATATTCTTTTAATCAAGTGATATCTTCTCTCCATTTACAGAAATCCAATAGTCTTTCGGTTTGTGTTCCATGTATCCATAACATATCTTTTCATTTTTGTTATTTTCTGCTTCCAGAAATTTTGTTCCCACAGAATCCTTCACATCGGCTACTACGTAATTATCATCATTCGGTGTTACCAGTACATACCATTCCCCATTGATTTCTATCGTTGACATATCGATATTTATCTTTACATCTTGATACTCTCTGCCTGTACCATAAAATATAGAATCCGGCAATTTCCATTTCCCAGAACTTTCCGGAAAAATCTTCCCCTCTACTGTTCCTTCGTTATCCATGATAACATATGTAGAATTTTCTCCCTGCAGAATACGGATGATCTCAGCATTATCACCATATGCTTCCACGGCTTTCTCCACAGAACTGAAACTTCGGTGAGTATACACTGTATCGCAAACAAAGAGTCCGATTCCTAATATAACAATTGACGCAACAACCTTAACTGGTGTCTTTTTTGATTTTCTTTTATAAGAAATAGCGATCACCAGATTAATAATAATTACCAGATATACAACTGGTTTTATCACTTTGATCAGCATATTTTTTCACATTCCCTTTGCATACAGTCTACAGATCTATATCACGTCTTCCGATCACCCGCTTCAGTTCTTCTCTCATTTCTCTGTAAATATTTTTATATCTGGACTTACGGTCCGTACATTTTATTTTTATGATGTCATGTTTTTTCTCATACAAAACAGCCATACGACTTCGATGTTTATACATTCGTATTCCTGACCCGTCATAAAAAATCCTGCCTATAGCATCATTGATTCTCTCAGTCTGGATTACAAATGTAAAACGTACATCTTTCTTTTTTTCTTCTCTGGTCAGCTCATTACACCAGAAAATCTCAAATGCATCATTCAGAAGCTGGATATGCATTTTCTCCATATCTGCTATATCAATGATCGCCCATAAGTTTACCTGTTGATTTTTTCTTTTCTGATAAAAACAGATTTGGTCATTCTCTTTTAATATATAATTTGCTTTTTTAGCATATCCACTTTTAAAAAGACATTCTTCAAACACCAGAGGCTGATTTTTCTCCATTTCTTCTGTTGGATCAGGCAGTATCCTTCCTGCCAGTCCCTGCATTTCATATCCGATAAAGCTGAATGGCATCCAGATACCTTTTTTATTTCTCGGATAGCAGAAACTTTTCTTATAAATGTGGATATAATATGCCTCCACTACACCAAGGCTCATTATTATTCCCCAGTAAATCCAGAAAAATTCCAGTCTGATTTCCTGATATCTTCTATGTATTATATGATCAGAAATGAACCCTGCTGTCATCAGAAGAACATAACTCAAAAGCCAAATCTGTACTACAAAATATCCATTTATCCCAGAAAGCCATTTCCTCTTCTTCATCATTTTTCGTACATACAGAGGATTCCTGTCATCATATAAATTTGCAAAAGGAAACCTTTCATTTCTTGCCCAAATTCTATCTGCCGATAATACAGCTTCTCCCATTGCCGCCAACACTAATGCCATTCTGATCTCCGGCATGATCTGGTAGCAAGCTGGTATCAGAAGTAATGTTATCAGAAAAAAACGTTTTGTTTTTTCACTCAATCGATATCTTCTCCCCATTTATAGAAATCCAATAATCTTTTGTTTTATGGTATCTATTATTTTAATGACTACTTATTATTTTCCATCCAGAAGAATTTTTTTCATAGCTCTGACCCAATCCTTCAAAATCCCGATTGGAACCATCTTCTGTCCACTTGCAGAAACCCAGTAGTCCTCTGGGTATTTTTTCAGATATCCATAGTAAACGTTTTCGCTTCCTTTTGCTTCGGAAAATTCTGTTCCTTCCGAATCGTATACATTCGTTATGGGATATTTCATTCCCGGATATGGTGACACCACAACATACCATTCCCCATCAACTGCTACGGTAGATACGTCGACTATAATCCTGTCTCCTGTAAAACGCTTTGTGTCCTGAAACTCTGAATCTTCCGGAAGTTTCCAGCCGCTTTCTGTTTTTTCAAAAATCTGTGAGTCCATCACATCTCCGTCATCCATAATAACCAATGCTGAAGTTTTTCCTCGCAATGTCGCCACGACATCTGACCGATCATCATAGGCTGTTACTGCTTCCTCAAGTGTATGGAAACTTTGTTCAGCCTCTTTGTTATTTTCGGACATCATAAATATGATGACCACAGACAAAACCGGAACCAGTATAAATATGGATATTTTTCGCGGGATTCTTTTCCTGGAATCCACGACTGCCACTATCATGAGCAACAGCAATAAGATTCCCCACGACCACCAGTTAGATAGTGAAATATTCATTTTTATGTCCTCTTTTTCCTACAATCTTGACGCTTCACAGATTGATCGCTACTTTATCTCCATCTACAGAAATCCAGTAATCGTCTGGTTTCGTTTTCAGATATCCATAATATACCGTTATATTCTCATATTCCGTTTTTAAAAATTCTGTTCCAGCCGAATCGTGAACCTCATCTATAGAATTCTCCCCCATAAGATAATGTGGGAGTATTACAATATACCATGCTCCATGTATTTCTATTGATCTCATATCAATATTGGCATCTTCTGAAGGATAGCTCATACTTTTTCTGAAAAATGCTGAATCCGGCAATTTCCATTTCTTTCCATTTTTTGGAAAAATTCTTCCTTCAATAGATCCATCTTCATCCATGATAACATATGTAGATTTCTCATCCTGCAAGGTTGCTATTGGCTTCGCCTTAATATCATATGCCCGAATCGCTTTATCCAGCGAGCTAAAATTTCGCTGCACAAATACTGCCTGAAACATAATAAATAACAAACCAACCAGAAAAATTGGTCTGATGATAAAAAGCGGTACCTTTTTAGATTTTTTCTTGCATACGAGAGCAACTGCCAATGCAATAAACATTAATATTGTTATAACTCTTTCGAAAATGCTCAATATCAGATTCGCCATATGATTCCTTTCTTCAGCTATTAATGGATTCTATCTCCGAATCATCATATATTTTCTTTAACTCTTTTCTCATTTCCTTATTGATACTTATATATTTTGAATTATCATCAGCCCATTTTACTTTCAGGATATCGTGTTTGCGTACATATAATACAGGCAGCCGGCTTCTGTGCTTATCCATAAAGATTCCCCCGCTTTCATAAAAAGTTTCCTGCAGGTAATCATTTATTTCATCTACCTGGATTACAAATGTAAAACGAATATCCTTCTTTTTTTCTTCTCTGCTCATCTCATTGATCCAGAACTCTGCAAATTTATCATTTAACAACAAAACATCATTTCTATCCATATCTGTAATATCTATAAGCGCCCAGATATTCACCTGATTATTTCTATTTTTCTTGAAAAAACTTACTTTTCCTTTTTCGTCCAGTTCATATTCTGACTTTTTTTGGTACTGGTTATGTAAAAGCTCTTTTTCAAATACAACGTTTCGCTCTTCGACCTCTTCTGGAAAAGTTATTTTGATATCTATTAACTTCTCGTATTTGTAACAAATAAAACTGAATGGCATCCAGATTCCTTTTTTATTCTCTATATACATGTAGCTTCTTGCATGAATCCTAACACTATGCTTCAGAAATTCAACATACCCCACTATCATTAAAATATGCAGTGATAATAACGCTTTTTCAATCGCATCATTCCCACTGCTATTCGTCCAACATTTCCAACAGGAATATACTGCTGCAAAAAAAACATCTGTCAAAAGCAACATTTGAAACAGAAAACAACCTCTGATTCCGGAAAACCATTTTCGATTTTTTCTCATCATCCCATAAACATATAGAGGATTTTCATCTACACTTTCCGAAGAAATATCCTGATCCGCTCTTCCGCCAAATCTGAATACCCATCCAGTCAATGCCATATATCCCAAACCGGCTACTGCAAATGTGAATCTATCATCTTCAAAAATCCAACGATATGACAAAAATAAAATACAAAATAATAAAATTTTTTCAGGTATCTTTTTTCTTTTCCTTCGGTCTATTCTAATCCCCCCTAATTATTAAATACATACCGTTTTGTATTGGTGGGAATACCTTTCCCACCAATACGTTTCCCATATATTTTATATGCCAAAATTATACGTAAAGCCAATATAACTTTCCTAAATACTCATAACACTTCATATACCGCATTCCTTTTCCTGGAGTATACTCACCCGCCAATAACTCTCCCATACTTTCGTATTACAATATTAGAATTAACCTTCCTATTACTCCAATAATCTCTAGAATAAGCATTTATTCGCGTTACTGTTAATTGCCTCATTTTTTCATTTTTTTCTTCATTAACTGCCCTTCGTAGCGGTAATGCCTCTGCGAATGAAAGGTTCATATTTGAAATTCTTCGATTTGCGTCATGGTAATCTTTTCTCATATATTTCAAATATCCTTTTTGATTTTGCTTTGGTCCTATATTATCTACAGCACTCCAAAATAATGATATTCCCGCACTTACCGCACCATTTATAACCGCACTTGTAAAATCTCTATTTTCATAATAATCACTTACAAACGAAGTAACACCACTTACAACTGCACCTGTTGTCGAACCACCAATTCCCAAAAATCCCATAGCGGTTCCAAGTCCTGCGGAAGCGGCAGTGATCCAGTTTATCTCTGACAGATTTTTCCCCTCAAAAATCATCTGACATCCAACTGAAAGTCCCATTCCAGCGACAAAACTTGCTGCTGCAACCATCCATGCATTTCCATCCTGATCTGCACGTACCAGTGGATTATCGTCACAGTAGGCAAATAAATTTCGATTATGTAATGTCTCCATAGAGGCTTTTTCACTTTTAAAGTTATCCGCACTGATAAATCTCCGGATCTCCGGATCATAATACCGGTTCTTCAGATAGTACATTCCGGTTTCTTCGTCGTAGTAATAGCCTCTGTAGCGGAACGGGTTTGTTTTTCCGATGGTGCCGGCTTTGCTGCCGGTGATGCTCAGGATTTTTCCCCAGCTGTTATACTTGTATTCTACTACAGTCTCTCCGGTGTCGTCAATCAGTGCAATGACATCATTCTGGAGATTTCTTACGTAAAAATAGTCTTTTCCTGACACTCGCATTGAAACAGGATTTGCTGCGGAATCATAGTAATACCAGATTCGGTGTCCCTCACCTTTTTCTGTTACCAGAAGATCTCCTGCCATGCAGTATTCAGTTGTTACATTGTCAACGGTTTTCTTTACTCGATTTCCGGCATGGTCATAGTAGTATCGGATCTTTTTCCCGTTATTGACAGATTCCAGCTTTCTTCCCTGAGTCCATGTGAATGTAGTATTTCCTTTTTTGGTCATATTTCCAATTGAATCATACTGCATGACTACACCATTCCACTTCATCAGTTTATCCCGCCATACCTGTCCGAAGGTTCCGGTTTCTGTTGCAGATGGTTTTGTTGGAAGCGTTCCTGTTGTATATGGATACTCACATACTTTTACAAGATTTCCACCCAGATCATACTCATAGATGAATGTCTTCTTCTGCGTCTGGCTGTTTTCCCGGATCAGACGGTTCAGCTCATCGTATATATAGGATTCTTTTACTGTACTGGAACCTTTGGTATCTGTGATCGCCGTGATATTTCCGTTTGCATCATAAGTATAACTCAGGGTTCTGGAACCTACCGTTATTTTTCTTGGAAGTGTACCGACCTGTTTATCCGGAGAATAATATCCATATGTCAGAGTTAAAGGATTTGTGGTGTTCCACTCTGTTTTTGCAACTCTTCCACAGGAATCATAAGTAACGGTTCTCTCTTTTCCGCTCATGATCTTTGTTTTTGTTTCTCTGCTGTCTTTATCATAGCTGTAATTTGTTTTTGTTCCATATTCATCAGAATATACGCGAAGCTCTGTCATGTTATTATTTGCATCATAGAAATACTGGTATCTCTGTCCGGATTCATCTGTAACACGCATCAGCCTGTCCAGGAAATCATATTCCAGATCATAGGTTTTTCCAGCCAGGTATGCCTGTACTTTTGCAAGATTTCCGCTTCGGTCATACACATAATGATTCATTCTTTTTTCTGCAGACGCACTGGCACTGTAATAGTAGCTCATCTGGATACGATCCATGCTGTCATACTCATAACGGATATAATCTCCATTGCTGTAAATGGTTTTTGCAAGATTTCCGTTTTTCTCTTCATATTCATATCTGACAAGTTCATGGGAATATTCTGCATCCGTTTCTTTTTTATCAATAGAAGCCCGCAACATATTTCCAAATGCATCATAGGTAAATCCGTAGGCAAATCCATTATGGCTGATGGACGCAAGTCTGTCATTTTTGTAGGTATACGCATTGGTCACTGTTTTCTGTACATTTCCAATTGTTACTTTCTGGCTTACTGCACTGAGGCGCTGTGCGGCATCGTATCTGTAGGAAATCTTATTTCCTCTTCCATCTGTAAGTGATTTCAGCAGATCTGTAGTTTCATCCCACTCATAGGATACGGTATTTCCCTCTGTATCCGTAACGCCTGCTACATGATTTTTCTTCTCTGTGAATTTACGAGCCACCCAGGTGCCCTTTGTCTCTGTGGTATCTGACGCAGCAATACAGCCACTTTCCACAATGTTTCCTTTTGTGTCGTATTTCAGACGGTATTTGACGTTTTCTGCGGAAGTTGCGGTTCGCAGACGACGTTTTGCATCATACTCATACTTGAAATTATTTCCTTTCGGGTCTGTGATCCCGGTTACATCACCAGTCGCATTATACTCAAATTTCTGCCGGTTCTTCTGAGCATCTGTAACAGAAATGAGATTATTTTCTGCATCATAAGTATATGTCTGTCCGAACTCCTCTCGGAATAACGCAATGCCATCTACAAACGCAAGATTGGCATTATGGCAGTATGTATACGCTACCTGAATACTTGCATAATCATTTTTTGCCACGTAAACATCACTCAGGAACTGCCAGTCCAGAATATCCGGGCTGAAATTACTGTAGTGTGTATCTTTTGTCTTTCCATCTGCAGATATAAATACGACTTCCACACCAAACCTGCGACCTTTATCCACAGAAGATTCCGGAAGTGTTGTTCCGAATCCCCAGGCATTCACCATGTAGGTATCGCCTTTTTTTCCTGTGAGATCCAGTTTTTTGACCAGACGTTTTTCACTTTCATAATCTCCCACAAATTTGAAAATATGGTCGTCAAGTCCCGGAACCCTTTCATTTACTTTGGCCGTTGCTTTACGGTCTGTTACCGGAGCTTCGGATATCGTAAGAGCTGTATTTAGGATATAAGCAAACTTTTTTTCTTCTGTATTTTCAAGCATAAACGCATACCATACTTCTCCATTATTCTTTGTAACTGTTCCCCGTATACGGATTCTTGTATCTTTGGGAAGTGTTACCAGCCCACTGACTGTAGATGGAGTCGTATAGCAGTTCACCGGTGCATATGTGTAACCATACGGCGTGTTTGTTGCCAGTCTTACTACAGAATCTGCGGAAATATAGCCATAATATCTTTTTCCGTCAATATCCAGTCCTGCTTCATACCACTTGTTTCCACTGGAATCTTTTACAGATGAGCGTAATGCCAGACAGGTATTTTTTTCAATCCCTTCCTGTACCGGTATTGCTGATGCAGATGGGGCGGAGCGGAGAATGGCATTCTCAACTGCAGTACATGCGGAATTGCTGGCGCTTCCTCCCGGCATATAAATACACAGAGACTCTGATCTGACATATCCTTTCTGCCCGTTTCTTGTTTTCACATAGTACCAGAGATTTCCACTGCCATCTTTCAGAAATGCATTTGCCACCACACATTCATTCTTGAAGATACTTGTGATCTTTGTTTCTGCAGACACCTTTGGTGTTGTATAAACATCCACAAAATCTGTGATCACCATCATTGCATATCTGACAGGAACATATACGCTGGTTCCCACTGTTGTCAGTTCATCTGCAAGCGTGGTTTCCGAGCCGGTAAAGCCCTGCGTACTCCCAAAGTAAAAATCTCCATTATCTATCAGATTGCAGCGGTTTGCAGTTGTTCCGCACTCCAGCTGTACCATGTCTCCATAAACTGTTCCTTTTACTCGATACATGTATAAAAATACTCTTACTTTTGTATCGGCCGCATCTTCCGGTACCTTGAATGTTGCCTTCTGACGTATAAACCCACCGGTACTCTTTCGGATTCCTTCACTTACCGCATAGACATTTTTTCCATCTTTATCATGATGATGTTAGCATCTAATTAGTACAAAACAAAAATGAGATATTTCCTTGATACAAATAAAATGTATAATAACAAGAGGAGAAACTCATCATGTCATGTAAGAAAACTCAACACACCAAACAATTTAAGTTGGATGCTATCAACTATCGAAAAGAACATCCGGATCTCACTCA
>NZ_JBQHWA010000008.1:0-120996 GCF_052064225.1 Blautia massiliensis (ex Liu et al. 2021)
GTGCAATTTTAATTTATATTGAACGCTCACAAGAGCATATCAATCTTTTTCTCATCAGATTAGATTATCCGAGTTTTCGGACAGTCTCCCCGGATACAGATAAACGATCAGTATCCGGGGGGCTTATTTTGTGTGTCAGGGCTGAGACCGATCAGTGGACCAGATTTTTCATTTCAGCTCCAACCATAAAAGCTTTTGCGTTTTCCAGGGTTGTCTCCGCAATATTGGTCAGTGCTTCTACCGTAAAGAATCCCTGATGTGAGGTCATGGTCACATTTGGGAAGGACAGAAGACGCTGGATCGTGGAAGTAGGAAGAATGCTGCTTGACATGTCTTCATATACATATGCAGATTCTTCTTCGTAAACATCCAGACCAACGGCGAAGAATTTGTGATCACGGATACCTGCGATCAGATCATCTGTTTTGATCAGTCCACCTCTGGAGGTATTTACAAGGATCACACCATCTTTCATTTTTGCAATCGTTTCGGAGTTGATCAGATGCTCTGTTTCCGGAGTCATCGGACAGTGCAGACTGATCAGATCACTGGTGGAAAGAAGTTCATCCAGTGAAACATACTCCAGAAAGTCAAGATTTTTATTAGGGAAAAGATCATAAGCAATTACCTTCATGCCAAAGCCGCGGCAGATTTTTGCCATTGCCTGACCGATTTTTCCGGTGCCGATGATGCCGGCAGTTTTCTGATAAAAGTTAACGCCCATGAGACCGTTCAGTGCAAAGTTATTTTCACGGCATTTGATATATGCCTTGTGGGTGTGCCGGTTGGCGGTAAGGGCCAGTGCCATGGCGTGTTCGGCAACTGCTTCCGGAGAATAACCGGGAACACGTGCCACCTGGATCCCGCATTTTGCTGTAGTTTCCAGATCAACATTATTGTATCCGGCACAGCGCATCAGGATCAGTTTTACACCCTGGCGGTGAAGCTCTTCAATGACCGGTGCGCCAAGGTCTGCATTTACAAATGCACAGATGGCATCGTAGCCGTGGGCAAGAGATGCGGTTTCTTCATGGATATTTGCTTCAATGAATTTAATTTCAATACCTGGATAAGATGGAAGCAGCTTCTCAAAAAATTCCCTATCGTAGCTCTTGGTGTCATAAAACAAAATTTTCATAATTGTTGCTCCTCTCTGGAAATAATTATTTTCCAAAAAAATAATACCATAATAGTAGGAATTTGGAAAGTGGGAAAAACGATAAAATTTATCAAAAAAAATGGTTTCATTTTGGAATTATGATATCCATAATAAATAAAAATTATACGAAATACAAAAAAAGAGAGCATTTTATGCACTCTCATCTGATGGAACAGATGTTGTGATACATGAAAATGCTCTCTGTCTGGATATAAGATAATTATTCTGCCAGACTATAAAGATCGGAATAGAATTCCGGATAGGAGATGTTGACACATTCTCCGTTTTTGATGGAAAGTGTTCCCTCACAAAGCAGTCCTGCTACTGCAAAAGACATGGCTACACGGTGATCCAGATGAGAATCGATCTCTGCGCCATGAAGGGCTTTTCCACCATGAATAATCATGCCATCTTCGGTTTCCTGGATCTCTGCGCCCATTTTCCGAAGATTTTCCGTCATAACCTGGATGCGGTCGGACTCTTTGACACGAAGCTCCTGTGCATCCCGGATAACAGTGGTTCCTTCTGCAAAAGCTGCCATAACGGCGATCATCGGAAGTTCATCGATCAGAGTAGGAATGATCGCGCCTTCTATTGTGGTCCCGTGAAGCGCAGAGGAGCGGATCAGAAGATCGGCAGTAGGTTCGCCCTCTGTGGTTTCATTGAGGAGAGTGATATCTGCTCCCATGGCCCTGCATACACGGAGGATGCCGTCACGGGTCGGGTTGATCCCCACATTTTTCAGAAGGATCTCACTGTTGGGAACAAGAAGACCTGCTGCGATAAAATAAGCTGCAGAAGAGATATCTCCCGGAACCAGGATCTCACGTCCGTAAAGAGATGGGTCCGGTTTGATGGATGCTGTTGTTCCCTCTGCGGTTACATTGGCGCCAAAGTAATTCAGCATGATCTCCGTGTGATTTCTGGAAAGGACCGGCTCTGTTACACGGGTAATGCCGTCAGAGTACATTCCGGCAAGAAGTACGCAGGATTTTACCTGGGCAGATGCTACCGGAGAATTGTAGTGGATGGCATGGAGCTTTTTTCCGGAGATCTTAAGCGGTGCACATCCGTTTCCGTTGAGACTTACGATATCGGCACCCATTTGGGAAAGCGGAGTCATGATCCGTTTCATAGGGCGTTTCTGGATGGAAGCATCGCCGGTAAGCTCTGATACAAAGTCCTGTCCTGCAAGGATCCCGGAGATGAGGCGGGTGGTAGTACCGCTGTTACCGACGTCAAGAGTCTCTGACGGAGCACAGAGACCATGGAGACCTTTTCCGTGGACCAGGATCTCTCCTTCTGTATTTTCAATGTTAATACCCATTTTCCGGAAACAGGAAATAGTGGAGAGACAGTCTGCACCCTCCAGAAAATTTGTGATCCGGGTAGTGCCTTCTGCAAGAGAGCCGAACATGACAGCTCTGTGAGAAATGGATTTATCTCCGGGAATGGCAAGAGAGCCGGATAATTTTTTTGCTTTTTTGATTTCCATATTAGTACCTGCCTGTATTGTTATTTTTGAAATACATGGCAGCAGATCGGATATCTGCTGCCGTTTATATATCAGCGTTCGCAGATCTTGTAATTACGTTTTGTAAGAAGCACTTTAGCCTGCTCCAGAGCTGCGTCTGTATAAAATTCAATCTTCAGAACGCCATCTTCAAATTCCCGGTTGTGGATAATACCGATATTTTTGATGCTGACCTTTTCTGTTGCAAGGATGGTTGCGATGGTTGCAATGGCACCGGCCTCATCTGCCACATCGATATAAAGGACATAAGAGCGGGGGATCAGGCTGTTGTCTACAATGTCAATGGAGTCACGGTAATCCTTGGAGCTTGCAAACATATCAAAGATGTTGTCGGCTTCTTTGTTGTCAATGGAACAGCGGATCTGGATCAGCATACGGATAAATTCATCCAGAACCGTGGAAATGTTTTTCTGATTTTCCAGACAGATCTGTTCCCACATAACCGGTGAAGAAGAGGCAATACGTGTGATATCACGGAAACCGCCGGCTGCGATCATTTTCATATACTGGGCGTCGTTATCCAGAAGATTTACAAGATTTACAAGAGCGGAAGCTACGATATGAGGAAGGTGGCTGACTCCTGCCGTGATGAAATCATGTTCTTCTGCAGTGATAACAAGGGGAATCGCACCAAGAGAGGAGATCAGTTCTGTGAAATCAGAAATCTTTTCCAAAGCAACTTCTCCTCCCGGAGTGATGATATAATAAGCATTTTCCAGAAGATGATCACTGGAATTGGAAAAACCGCTGCGTTCGGAGCCTGCCATAGGATGACCGCCGATGAAGCGTCCTTCAAGTCCGAGCTCGGTTACTTTTTCGTGGATAACACTTTTTACACTGCCTACATCTGTGAGGATACAGTTCTTTCCAAGAGAATCTTTGATCTTTTCCATGTATTCCACATTGAATTCTACAGGTGCACAGAGAAAAAGATAATCACAGTTATATAACTGCTCATCGTCAATATCACAGATCCCGTTGATCACGTTTAAACTGACTGCCTCTGCCAGAGCACTTCTGTCTTTGTCAAAGGCAAGCAGGCGATAATCCGGGTGAAATTTTCGTATGGTTCTGGCAATGGAGCCGCCGATCAGTCCAAGGCCGATAAAACCTATGGTTTTCATAGTACTTCAGAGTCCTTTCAGGTTACTTTTTACTTTTATTCTTTAATAGTGTAAATCACGACTATATTGTAAAAGAAAGTGTGAAAAATGTCAACAAATGTTAGCGGAAACAGGAAGGCCATTTTTGTAGCTGTTTACCGGTAATGTTTTGCGAACAGGGAAGAGTAATAGAAAGTTACTGTTCATTGGTAATATTCCGCGAGGTGTTTTTTGTGAGCGAAGGTCACGGAAAACCCGAGACATACCGCGTGAATTTATGCGATTAGCATAAATTCTGTGCATCGCGAAGCGTGTTGCTGAGAACGGAGTGAACAGTAACAATAGAAAAAGGCTTGAGAAATCAGAGATTTCGGACGTATAATATAATAAGAAAAAAACAATATAAGATACAGAGGAGAATTTATCATGAAATATCAGTCAGTTATGGATCTTCACACACATACCGTAGCCAGCGGACATGCATACTGCACACTTCGCGAGATGGCCAGGGCTGCTTCCGATAAAGGCCTTGAACTCCTGGGAATCACAGAGCATGCACCGAAAATGCCCGGAACCTGTCATAAGTTTTATTTCCAGAATATAAAGGTAGCACCTCGTGAAATGTACGGGATCCAGCTGCTTCTGGGTTCGGAGGTAAATATCCTGGATGCGGCGGGAACGGTAGATCTTGAGCAGAAAACTCTGGAGAAGCTGGACGTGGTCATTGCAAGTCTTCATGTTCCATGCATCAGACCAGGCAGCAGACAGGAGAATACGGAGGCCTATCTTAATGCTATGAAGAATCCGTGTGTCAATATCATCGGACATCCGGATGACGGAAGATACGAGGTTGACTATGAGGCGCTTGTACAGGGCGCCAGAGAATACGGTAAAGTCCTGGAGCTGAACAACCACTCCATGGACCCTGACTGTAACCGTGAGAATGCAGTGGAGAATGATACCATCATGCTGGAATACTGCAAAAAATATCGGGTACCTGTGGTTATGGACAGTGATGCCCATTTTGACCTCCTGATCGGGGAATTTGATCTTGCCAGAGACCTTCTGACCAAACTGGATTTTCCGGAAGAGCTGGTACTGAACCGTTCTGTGGATGCCGTGAAAAAGTATGTAAACCGGAAATTCTGAAAGATAGACGACTGTTCTGTATTAATTGACGGTAATACGAAAAACTTTCTGAAAAAAAGTTGTCAAAATTGAATAAAATACTTGAAATTTGCATGGAAATTTAGTAAAATGTGAACATATTAAGTAAGACAAGCAGGGAGGTATTACATATGGACGTTTTCAGAACAGACCGAATCAGAAATGTAGTCCTATTAGGTCATGGTGGCGCAGGCAAAACAACACTGGCTGAGGCAATGGCTTATCTGGCAGGTATGACAAGCAGACTCGGACGTGTTGAGGATGGCAATACTGTCAGCGATTATGACAAGGAAGAAATAAAGAGACATTTTTCCATCACAACTTCTCTGATCCCGGTACCATGGGACAAGGTGAAGGTAAATGTACTGGATACTCCCGGATACTTCGATTTTGTGGGAGAAGTTGAGGAGGCAGTCAGTGCCGCAGATGCAGCAATCATCGTTGTTTCCGGTAAGGCCGGTGTTCAGGTAGGAACACAGAAAGCATGGAATCTCTGCGAGAAATATAAGCTTCCGCGAATGATCTTTGTTACAGATATGGACGTGGATGATGTCAGCTATCGTGAGGTCGTGGAAGAGCTGACAGAGCTGTACGGCAAGAGGATCGCTCCTCTTCATTTCCCGATCCGTGAGGATGGTAAGTTTGTAGGTTATGTCAATGTTGTGAAGCAGGCAGGAAGAAGATATATTGATAAGGCTGGCAAGGAAGAATGTCCGGTTCCGGATTATCTGACAGAATATCTTGAGAAATATCATGAAACTCTGATGGAGTCTGTTGCAGAGACAAGCGAAGAATTTATGGACCGTTATTTCGAGGGAGATACCTTCTCCGTAGCAGAGGTTTCCGCCGCTATTGCAACCAATGTACAGGATGGAAGTATTGTTCCGGTATGCATGGGATCACCGGTGAACCTTCGCGGTGTATCTAACCTTCTGGATGATATCTGCGGTTACTTCCCAAGCCCAAGCGGACGTTCCTGCAATGGTATCGCACAGAAGACTAACGAGATCTTTGAGGCCAATTATGACTTTGCCAAGGCAAAATCCGCTTATGTATTTAAGACCATCGCGGATCCGTTCCTTGGTAAATATTCTCTGATCAAGGTATGCTCCGGTGTGCTGAAATCCGATGATACACTTCTTAATGTAGAGAAAGGAACAGAGGAGCGTGTAAACAAGCTTTATGTCATGGAAGGTTCCAAACCGATCGAAGTTCCGGAGCTTTTTGCAGGGGATATCGGTGCCATTGCCAAGCTTGGCAGTGTACAGACCGGTGACAGCCTTGCAACCAAGGCGAATCCGATCCTTTATCCAAAGGCTATACTTTCCACACCATATACATATAAGAGATTTAAGGCAGTGAAGAAGGGCGACGAGGATAAAATCGCCCAGTCCCTTGCCAAGATGATGACAGAGGACAGAACACTGAAGGTTGTCAATGACAGTGCAAACCGTCAGAGCCTGCTCTACGGTATGGGTGATCAGCATCTTGATATCGTTGTCAGCAAGCTGAAGGAGCGCTATAAAGTGGATGTGGAGCTTTCCAAACCGAAGGTTCCGTTCCGTGAAACACTCCGTAAGAATTCAGATGTAGAAGGCAAACATAAGAAACAGTCCGGCGGACACGGACAGTATGGCCACGTTAAGATGCGCTTTGAGCCATCTGGCGATCTGGAGACACCTTATGTATTTGAGCAGGTAGTTGTAGGTGGTGCAGTTCCGAAGAACTACTTCCCGGCTGTTGAGAAGGGACTTCAGGAATGTGTTCTCAAGGGACCTCTGGCTGCATATCCGGTTGTTGGTGTGAAGGCAACCCTTTACGATGGATCTTATCATCCGGTAGATTCTTCTGAGATGGCATTTAAGATGGCAACTATCCTTGCCTTCAAGAAGGGCTTTATGGAAGCGTCTCCTGTACTTCTTGAGCCGATCATCTCCATGAAGGTTACAGTTCCGGATAAATATACCGGTGATGTTATGGGAGATCTGAACAAGAGACGTGGTCGTGTTCTCGGAATGAATCCGGATCACGAAGGAAATACCATCATTGAGGCAGATGTTCCGCTTCTTGAAATCTATGGTTATTCCACTGTCCTTCGTTCCATGACCGGTGGAAGCGGAGATTTCTCCTATGAATTTGCACGCTATGAGCAGGCTCCTAATGATATCCAGGAGAAAGAGATCGCGGCACGCGCAAGCAAGGTTGACAGTGCTGACGAATAAACAGAGATATTTTTTGAGGGCAGAATAAAGAGTTGACAGGCTGCAGCATTTGCTGTAGCCTGTTTTTAGATGCATTCGTGAATAAGCAGTCAGAGAAACGAATTGCGCTCATACAGGTTATTGAAGTATGAGCAAAAAAGAAAAGAGAGAGGACAAAAAATGTTAGTATGTGATTATATCGTGGAACAGATTGACGGAGATTATGCACATTTGAAGCGTGTGGATCAGCCGGAGGAGGAACTGAAAGTGGTTGCCAGAGCATTACTTCCGGCAGAAATCTATGAGGGCTGTGAGCTTCATTATGAGCTGATGCAGTATTCAATGAAATGATAAGACTGCAGGATATCGCGGATATGGCAGGTGTCAGTCGTACAACCGTATCCAATGTGATCAATGGAAATACAAAACGGGTTTCACAGAGCACCATTGACCGGATCACGGCGATCCTGAAGGAGCAGAATTATGTTCCCCACATGGGATCTGTGATGCTATCCGGACACGGCTCAAGGATCATTGGAGTGGTTCTTGGTTTTTCCTTCATTCATGGTATGCAGTCTCTGCAGGATTCTTTTGTGGGAGAGATCACCGGAACGCTGCAGGTCGAAGCAGAAAACAGAGGCTATTATATTATGCTCATTGGCGGTGAACGGATCGATAATGTGGTAGATATGGCATCCCGTTGGAATGTAGAGGGTCTTATCATTATAGGGTATAATGAAGAACAGTATCATCAGCTTTCCAGAAAGCTGAATAAAAAAATGGTATTGATCGATGCCTATCCGAAGGGTGGATATAGCTTTCAGAATGTAGGAGTGGATGATTATTCCGGCGGATATCAGATCGGGGAATATCTGCATTCCTGTGGATACCACCGGGCACTTTTTGTTGCGGAAACAGAGCAGGACAGTGATTATGCCAGATGGCTTGGATTCAAACAGGCTATGGAAAAAAATGGCGGCTTCTGCAGCCGCTCCCGCTATGTGGTGGTTCCCCAGGAACCCCGGCGCAGACTGAAAAAATATGAAGAGCTGCTGCCTCATTTTCTGGAGACAAAGGCTCTGGCATTTTCTTCGGATTACACAGCTGTGGAGGCCATCAATTTTTTTACAGACAGGGGAATCCGGATTCCGGATCAGATTTCCATTACCGGCTTTGATGATAATTTTTATGCGCAGATCGTCAGGCCAAAGCTGACCACCATTCATCAGGATGTTCATCAGAAAGCAGTTCTGGCCTTGCGGAAGCTGCTTCTTATGGCAGAGGGAAAGGAACCTGCCGAAAAAAATGTAAAAAGCCCTGTATGGCTTGTAAAGAGAGATTCTGTAAAAGAGTAGCAGGATCTCTTTTTTTATGTTGTGATGACTTTTCCTGGCACATCATCGAAATACGGTTGGAAATTATTTTTAGAGGCCAGTAGTGCTTTATTGTTAAAACTGCATAAAAAAAACAGAAAAGTTTGGCAGTAATTTAAGTTTCACGAGAAACTTATTGATTTTAAAGGGTGGATAGGATATGCTGATTTCAGAATCAACAGAAAAAGGAGGCAATTTATCATGAAAAAAAACTGGTGGAAAGAAAGCGTGGTATATCAGATCTACCCGAGAAGTTTTAAGGACAGCAACGGAGACGGAATTGGTGATATTCCCGGGATCATAGAAAAACTGGACTATCTGAAAGAACTGGGAGTAAATGTTCTCTGGATCTCACCCATGCTGGAATCTCCGCAGGATGACAATGGCTATGATATTTCCGATTACCGCAGGATCTATAAAGAATATGGAACCATGGAGGATTATGAAAAGCTTCTTGAAGAAGCGCATAAACGGGGCATTAAGATCCTCATGGATCTGGTCGTAAACCATACTTCCGATGAACACAACTGGTTTATTGAAAGCAGGAAATCCAAAGATAATCCTTACAGGGATTACTATATCTGGAGAGAGCCGGTGAATGGAAAAGAACCGAATAACTGGGGAAGTGCGTTCGGAGGACCTGCATGGGAGTATGATCCTCAGACAGAGATGTATTATCTTCACCTGTTTTCAAGAAAACAGCCGGATCTGAACTGGGAAAATGAAAAGGTTCGTCAGGAAGTTTACGATATGATGAATTTCTGGTGTGAAAAAGGAATCGACGGTTTCCGAATGGACGTGATCAGCATGATCTCCAAGGATCAGTCATATCCGGATGGAGAAATGAATGGAGGATTATACGGTGATTTTGGTCCTTACTGCGTCCATGGCCCGAGGATCCATGAGTTTCTTCAGGAAATGAACAGAGAGGTTTTATCCCGATACGATGTGATGACAGTTGGAGAAACCTCCGGTGTGACTATCGAAGAGGCACAGAAATATGCAGGTGAGGACAGGAATGAGCTGAACATGGTGTTTCAGTTTGAGCATGTAGAGGATCAGGGATCAGACCATGGTAAATGGACTACCGAGAAATACGATTTCCAGGAATTTAAAAAGGTTATGATCAAATGGCAGGAAGAGCTTGCGGGAAAAGCATGGAACAGTCTGTTTCTTGGAAATCATGACCAGCCAAGAAGTGTTTCCAGATTTGGAAATGATAATCCGGCATACAGGGAAACTTCAGCCAAGATGCTGGCAACCTGTCTTCATATGATGCAGGGAACTCCTTATGTTTATCAGGGAGAAGAGCTTGGAATGACCAATGCTTATTTTACAGAGCTTAAGGATTATCGTGATATCGAGAGTATTCAGTATTTCCATGAATATACAGAAGCAGGTATTTATACACCGGAATATATGATGAAGTGCCTGATGCTGAGAGGACGTGACAATGCCAGAACACCAATGCAGTGGGAGGATTCTCATCAGGCCGGTTTTACGGAGGGAACGCCATGGATCAGGGTAAACTCCAATTATAAGGAGATCAATGCGAAGCAGCAGCTTTCAGATCCGAATTCTATTTTCCATTATTATCAGAAGCTGATCCGTTTAAGAAAAGAAAAACCGGTGATCGTTTACGGCGTTTTTGAGGCACTTTACAGAGATCATGATCAGATTTTTGCATATACCAGAACCCTTGAGGGAGAGAAGCTTCTCACAGTCTGCAATTTCAGTGAGCATGTGGCAGAAATGGAAATTCCGGAAGAATTTCAGAAAAATGCAGAATGTCTGATCACAAATCTTGGAAGAAAGGATTTTGGAAAGAAAGTGGTCCTGAAACCTTATGAGGCATTTGTTCTTTACAGAAATCTGTAACAGGAGAGGGAAAAATGATAAAAAAATATGTATATGGAGAGCCCTTTGAGACTGAGGCACTGATAGAAAACCTTGAGACAGCAGAAGGAAAGCCAGGATATGGAGAAATCTGTGCAGAAGATGGATTTTCTTTTACTTATATCATGGATGAAGAGGATATCGTTTACGGATTGGGAGAATCCAATCGCGGTATCAACAAGAGAGGATTCATTTACACCAGTAACTGTACCGATGATCCGGAGCATACAGAGGATAAACATTCCCTGTACGGTGCACATAATCTTATCATTGTGTCCGGAAAAGAAACCTTTGGAATGTTTTTTGACTATCCGGCAGCGATCACCTTTGACATTGGCTATACCAGAATGGATACCATGAAGGTAACCTGCGAAAATGCAGACCTGAAGCTTTATGTGATCGAAGGGGAGAGTCCCTATGATATTGTAAAGCAGTTCCGTCATGTGATCGGAAGAAGCTATATCCCGCCGAAATTTGCCTTTGGATTTGGCCAGAGCAGATGGGGCTATACTACAAAAGAGGATTTCCGGAAGGTTGCAGCTGGATATCGTGAAAATCATATTCCTATTGATATGATCTATATGGATATTGATTATATGCAGTCTTATAAGGACTTTACATTAAGTGAAGAGAATTTTCAGGATTTTCCGGAATTCGTAAAGGAACTGAAGGATCAGGATATCCGTCTGATCCCGATCATCGATGCCGGCGTCAAGGTAGAGCCGGGATACGATGTTTATGAAGAGGGTGTCAAAAACCGCTACTTCTGCCAGAGAGAGGACGGCAGTGATTTTGTAGCTGCTGTATGGCCGGGGGATACTCATTTTCCGGATGTATTGAACAAAGATGCCAGAAAATGGTTCGGTGACAAATACCGTTTCCTGATCGAGAAGGGAATCGACGGTTTCTGGAACGATATGAATGAGCCGGCGATCTTCTATTCCACAGAGGGAATGAAAGAGGTCAAAGAGCTTGCAGGAGAATTTGCAAAAGATACGGAAGGAAAGATCCATATCTGGAAGATGCAGAGTGCACTTCGCAATGTTGCAAACAATCCGGAAGATTATCGGAGATTTTACCATAATGTGGATGGCAGAAAGATCCGCCATGACAAAGTCCATAACCTGTTTGGCTACAATATGACCAGAGCAGCAGGGGAGGCTTTTGAACGGATCGATCCGGAAAAACGTTTTCTGATGTTTTCCAGATCATCCTATATTGGTATGCATCGTTATGGTGGGATCTGGACCGGCGATAATAAATCCTGGTGGGCTCATATCCTTTTGAACCTGAAGATGATGCCATCTCTGAATATGTGTGGTTTCCTGTATGCAGGAGCAGATCTGGGTGGATTTGGCGCTGATACAACAAGAGAACTGCTGCTTCGTTTCCTGGCACTTGGAGTATTCACACCGCTGATGCGTGATCATACAGCGATCGGTACCAGAGAGCAGGAATGCTACCAGTTTGAAAATGTGGAAGATTTCCGTCATGTGATCGGTGTAAGATATCGTCTTATTCCATATCTTTACAGTGAATATATGAAGGCGGCTCTGAACGATGATATGTATTTCCGGCCGTTGGGCTTTGTTTATCCGGAGGATAAGATTGCTGTACATGTGGAAGACCAGCTGCTTCTTGGAAATGAGATCATGATCGCTCCGGTTTATGAACAGAACGCAAGAGGCCGTTATGTATATCTTCCGGAGGAGATGAAGTTTGTGAAATTCCTTCCGGATGGAACCATTGCAGAGGAGATCCTTGAAAAGGGTGTTCATTATGTAGAGGTGGCACTGAATGAGATTCCGTTGTTTATCCGGAAGGGAAAATGTATTCCGGTTGCAGAAGCAGCGGAATGTGTGGCAGCTCTGGATACAAAAAATATGCAGCTTCTCGGATATGAAGGTGCGGAGTATACCTTATATGAGGACGATGGGGTCCATAAGGATTACGACAGAGAAGAAAATTACCGTGTTCTGAAAAAATAAAGTCAGCAAAATGAAATATAAATTTCTGTGTTACATCATTTACGTTAAACAGTATAAAGAATACAGGATGTGAACAGTTGATAAACAGAAAAGCCGTAAGTATATGTGAAAGTTTCTTAAACATATATCTTACGGCTTTTGCTACTATTGCTTTACATAAAAATTTTTATGTAAAGCAATTCGCATTCTGTTTAAATAACACTTCAGAAAGATTTGTTTATGCTTCTTCCTCAATCTGGATAACATTTTTCAGTACAGAGCAGCATGCCATGTCACCGATAACATTGACACAGGTGGCGCCCATATCACAGAGGGTATTGATGCTGATATAAACACCAAGAACTCCGGCAGGAAGTCCGGCCATAGTTGCCAGTGCTGCGAAAGATGCGATAGCACCACCGGGAACACCTGGAGTACCAACGGAAAGCAGTACGTTTGCAAGAAGGATAATGATCATAAGAGGAATACTTACATGGATCCCGCAGGCGTTTGCAAAGAACATGATCATAAAGGACATCAGGATAGATACAGCATCCATATTAACGGTAGCACCAAGAGGAATGGCGATGCTGGTGATCTGGTTGGATACGCCCATTTCTTCTTCCATACACTGCTTGCTTAATGGAATGGTTGCGGAGCTTGAGCAGGTTCCGAAGGCGTTCAGTGCTGCTGGCAGGATCGCTTTCAGGAATTTCAGCGGACTTTGTTTGCCGATCAGCTTTACAGAGAGACCGTACACTACAATAGCGAAGCCAAAGAATGCCACATACAGAATGACAAGCTGTGCTGCAAGGGAAATGATCGTTTCAGTTCCGTTGGCTTCCACAACCGGTACGATGGTACAGAAAACACCGATGGGTGTAAAGTACATGATGGTTGTAATGATCTTCAGGCATACTTCATTGACGGAATCAATCAGATTCAGGAATGGAGTTCCTTTTTCACCGACTGCGATCAGTGTGAAACCGATGATCAGGGCAAACACCAGAACCTGGAGCATGTTTCCGTCAGCAAATGCGGCGATTGGGTTGGAAGGGATCAGGTTTTTCAGGGTGTCAAGGATACTGCTCATTTCTGTAGCCTGGATATCTGCTGTTGCCATCTCAAATTTGACTCCCTCTCCGAGATGGATCAGTCTCGGGATGATCAGTCCGCACAGGCTGGCAAGTGCCGTTGTGCAGAGAAAATAGATCATGGATGCTGCAGTGATCTTGCCGGTAGTACGTGCGTTTCCGATGGAACAGATTCCAATGACAATGGAACAGAAGACCATGGGAAAGATCATCATGTTCAGGGCGTTCATGTAGATACTTCCGATCAGACTGGTCACAGTGAGGACAGGTTCAAACCGTCCGGCCAGGAAAAGTCCTGTGAGGATACCCAGGATCAGTCCTGTAAAGATCGCACCGGTAATATGTTTCCGGTACCAGGAATAAAAAGATTTCATTTATGCGTTCCCTCCTAAGATAAATATGTATGGTATGTATAATATAGGAAAATACATGCAGGAAATTATATCATGTGAAAAAAGAAGCGTCAACTAAACCAGGCCAGGATTGCAGGTTCATGTATACTTTGATGGAAAAGGGCTGTTTTTGGATTTTTGTTTGACAAATACATCATAAGTAGTTAAAATTAATAGCAGTGTGTGAAAGCATTAAAGTATTAATACTGAGTAATTTGTCAGGAGGAATAAAAAAATGGCTGCACCTTATAACCATAGAGCCATCGAAGCGAAATGGCGCACAAACTGGGAGAAAAAGCCGGTAAATGTCAATGATGGCAAGAAACCGAAATACTACTGTCTGGATATGTTCCCGTATCCGTCCGGAAACGGTCTTCATGTAGGACACTGGAGAGGCTATGTGATCTCTGATGTATGGAGCCGCTATAAAATGCTCCAGGGTTATTACCTGATCCATCCGATGGGATGGGATGCTTTTGGTCTCCCGGCTGAGAACTATGCCATCAAGATGGGTGTTCATCCGGCAGTATCTACAGCAGCAAACATCAAAAATATCAAACGTCAGATCAACGATATCGCAGCGATCTATGACTGGGATATGGAGGTTAACACAACTGATCCGGAATTCTATAAATGGACACAGTGGATCTTTGTAAAAATGTTCAAAGAGGGGCTTGCATATGAGAAGGAGTTCCCGATCAACTGGTGCCCTTCCTGTAAGACAGGTCTTGCAAATGAAGAGGTTGTAAACGGATGCTGCGAGCGTTGTGGCACTCCGGTTACCAAAAAGAACCTCCGTCAGTGGATGCTCCGCATCACAAAATATGCAGACAGACTTTTAAGTGATCTGGATAAACTGGATTGGCCGGAGAAGGTTAAAAAGATGCAGACAGACTGGATCGGCAAATCCTACGGCGCAGAGGTCGATTTCCCGGTTGAGGGAAGAGAAGAGAAGATCACGGTCTATACAACAAGACCGGATACTCTTCATGGAGCAACATTCATGGTACTTGCACCGGAGCATGCTCTTGCAAAATCTCTTGCAACAGACGAGACAAGAGAGGCTGTAGAGAAATATATCTTTGATGCTTCCATGAAATCCAATGTAGACCGTCTTCAGGATAAAGAGAAGACCGGTGTGTTCACAGGTACTTATGCGATCAATCCGCTGAACGGCGAGAAGCTTCCAATCTGGCTTTCTGACTATGTACTTGCTGATTATGGTACAGGTGCTATCATGTGTGTACCTGCTCATGATGACCGTGACTTTGAGTTCGCAAAGAAATTCGATATTCCGATCATCCAGGTTATCGCAAAAGATGGTAAAGAAATTCAGAATATGACAGAAGCTTACACAGAGGCTTCCGGAACCATGATCAACTCCGGTGAGTGGAACGGAATGGAATCTTCCGTACTGAAGAAGGAAGCACCGCATATCATCGAGAAGCTGGGTATCGGACGTAAGACTGTCAACTACAAACTGAGAGACTGGGTATTTTCCCGCCAGCGTTACTGGGGTGAGCCGATCCCGATCGTACACTGCCCGAAATGCGGTGCGGTACCGGTACCGGAGGATCAGCTTCCGTTAAGACTTCCGGAGGTAGAAAGCTACCAGCCGACAGGAACCGGAGAGTCACCGCTTGCAGCTATTGACGAGTGGGTAAATACCACATGCCCATGCTGTGGTGCTCCTGCAAAACGTGAGACAAACACCATGCCTCAGTGGGCAGGATCTTCCTGGTATTTCCTCCGTTATGTAGATAATAAGAATAATAAAGAACTGGTTTCCAAAGAGAAAGCCGATAAATATCTGCCGGTAGATATGTATATCGGTGGTGTAGAGCATGCTGTTCTTCATCTTCTGTACTCCAGATTCTACACCAAGTTCCTGTATGATATCGGAGCTATTGATTTCGATGAGCCGTTTGTCAAGCTGTTCAACCAGGGTATGATCACAGGTAAAAACGGAATCAAGATGAGTAAATCCAAAGGAAATGTTATTTCACCGGATGATCTTGTAAATGATTACGGATGTGATTCCTTACGTATGTATGAGCTGTTCGTAGGACCGCCGGAACTGGATGCAGAATGGGATGACAGAGGAATCGATGGTGTATCCAGATTCCTGAAACGTTTCTGGAATCTGGCTCTTGACAGCATTGAGAAAGATATCCCGGCTACCAAAGAGATGGAGAAGACCCGTCATAAGATGGTATACGATATCACCAGCAGACTTGAGGCCTTCAGCCTGAATACCGTAGTGTCCGGATTTATGGAATACACAAACAAGCTGATCGCTATCGCAAAGCAGAACGACGGCGCTGTTGACAAAGAAACCATCGAGACAGTTACCATTCTTCTTGCGCCATTTGTTCCTCATATTGCAGAGGAGATCTGGGAGAAGCTTGGTCATGAGGATTCCGTTTTCCATGCACAGTGGCCGGCTCACGATGAGGAGCTTATGAAGGATGATGAGATCGAGGTTCCGGTTCAGATCAACGGCAAGACCAAGGCTGTTATCAGTATTCCGGCAGAAATCTCCAAAGAAGATGCGATTGCCGAAGGAAAGAAGGCAGTTGCAGATAAGATTTCCGGAAATATCATCAAAGAGATTTACGTACCGAAGAAGATCATCAATATCGTAGTAAAGTAATAAGATAAATCAAAAACACCCGAAGCAGGGCGGAAGATATTTCTGCCTTTGCCAGGGTGTTTTTTATATGGATAAACATCGTAAAATCGGTAAGTATGCACAAAAATAACGAATGTTATTTAGAATAAATGCCAATAATATTTAGGCATTTTAACAGATTTGCCTAGTTTTTGGTCATACCAATTATATTGCCTATTGTTATTCAAATGGAAAAAACGTACAGTAACACCATGAGTCAGGCAAAGATAGTAAGAAAGCTTTGGTACTCGAAATGCAGTGTGACGGAATGAAGATGTCCGTTTAGCTAGATTGCATATTTACATTGAGAGAAATAAGGAGAGATAGTATGAGCGCAATGAACACACTTAAGAAATTCGGACTTGAACAGGCATTTAATTATGTTTATAAAGATCCGGATAAGAATTTTATCAAGATCATGGACTGGGCAGATAAATTTTCCGGTGGTGGATTTCCTACACAGAGAGCAATGATCCGCGAAGCCATTTCTAATCCGGAACATCCGTATTATCCGTTTATTCATAGATTGGTAACTGATATTGATCCGCATGTTATGAAAACTCTGGTTGCAAACTTCTTTATCAATGCAAATCTTGCAGGCTGGAAGAAACAGGATGAATGCCGTGAGAAATATGGCTGTAATATCCCGTGGGCAATCCTTCTTGACCCAACAAGTGCATGTAACCTGCACTGTACAGGATGCTGGGCAGCAGAGTATGGAAACAAGCTGAACCTCACCTACGATGAGATTGATGACATCATCCGCCAGGGTAAGGAGCTTGGCGTTTATATGTATATTTACACAGGCGGAGAGCCACTTGTAAGAAAAAAGGATCTGATCCGTCTTTGCGAGAAACATAATGACTGTATCTTCCTTTCCTTCACAAATGCAACACTGATCGATGAGGATTTTGCAAATGATATGCTTCGGGTAGGAAACTTTGTTCCTGCGATTTCACTGGAAGGATTTGAGACTGCAACAGATGGCAGAAGAGGAAATGGTGTATACCAGAAGGTTATCAAGGCCATCAATCTTCTCAGAGAGAAGAAGCTTGTATTTGGTATCTCTGCATGTTATACGAGTGCAAATTTCGAGTCTATCACATCAGAGGCATTTTACGACAGCCTGATCGATCTTGGAGCGTACTTTATCTGGTATTTCCATTATATGCCGGTTGGAAATGATGCAGCACCGGAGCTGCTTCCTACTCCTGCACAGAGAAGAGAAACCTATGAGCGTATCCGTAAATACCGTGCAACAAAGCCGTTGTTTGCCATGGATTTCCAGAATGATGCAGAGTTTGTGGGAGGATGTATTGCAGGCGGCCGTCGCTATCTGCATATCAATGCAAACGGCGATATCGATCCATGTGTGTTTATCCATTATTCTGATTCCAATATCCGCGAGAAAACACTTCTGGAAGCACTGCAGTCTCCGATGATGATGGCATATCATGACGGACAGCCGTTTAATGACAATATGTACCGTCCATGCCCGATGCTTGAAAATCCGCAGAAGCTGAGAGAAATGGTAGAAAAATCCGGAGCACATTCCACAGATCTTCAGTCACCGGAGAGTGCAGAGCATCTCTGTGCGAAATGTGACCGGTATGCTGAAAACTGGAAGCCGGTAGCAGAGGAAATGTGGAAGGAAGACCAGGAGAGAAAGGCAGCGAAGAAAGGCTGCTGATCCTGAAACTAAAAAAAGCAGAACTTATGAAAGAGCACGGTACCGGAAACAGGTGCCGGTGCTCTTTTTTTGAAAACGGAGGGATCAGACCATGAAAAAAATGATTGATAACATCAGAAAATATCTGCCGGCGGTGCTCCTTCTTGTGCTTCTCCTTTTCTGTATCCGTTATAGAGAGGATCTGTCTGTGGAAAAGATTCTGCGCTATACGCCGAAGGAACCTGTTAAGGCTGCATTGCTTATGCTTGTGTTTTATGCCGTGAAAAGTGTTTCCTTTGTATTCCCCATTGCAGTTCTGCAGCTGGCTGTAGGACATCTGTTTTCTACAGGAACTGCACTTCTGGTGAACTTTCTGGGAAGAGCAGTTACATTGGCGCTTCCTTACTGGATGGGACGTTTTTCCGGCTCTTCCATGGTGGAGAATCTTACTTCCAAATATCCGAAGCTGAAAACAGTGGTGGACTATCAGAACGGAAATCCGCTGTATATCTCTTTTTTTATGAGAACGCTGAATTTTTTGCCCGGGGATGCAGTGAGCCTGTTTCTGGGCGCGGTGAAGATCCCGTTTGAAGTATATATGCTGGGCGGGATGCTGGGAACATTTCCGGGAGTTATCCTAGCCACGATATTTGGAGCAAATATCAAGAATCCCGGATCACCGGCATTCTGGCTTTCCGCAGTGCTTCTTGTGATGATCAGTGTATTCTCGATCCTGATCCATAGATATATTTCCGGGAAGAAAAAATAAAAGGGCTTTCTCTTCCTGCTTTTACTGTGAAGAAAAATGTAGTATAATGCAGACAGTAAAGAAAAGAAGGGAAGGAACATGGGGATAGATCATAACAAAAGATTAAAGGAACATTTATATTATTACAGTGCAAGAATCAGCCGGGATATCTCAAATCTGATCAAGTGGCTGGTTCTTGCTGTCATTACAGGATGTATCGTAGGAGCTGCCAGCACACTGTTTTCTTTTACGTTAAAGGCAGTGACCAATTACCGGAAGGCTCATGAATGGATTTTCTTTTTGCTGCCATTATCCGGACTTGTCATTGTATTTTTGTATGAGAAGCTTGGAAAAGAGGATGGAGGGACCAATCAGGTTCTTTCTACCGTGCGTTCCAGAGATGATGTGCCGATCCTTTCTGCGCCTCTGATCTTTATCACAACGGCGCTGACTCATCTTACCGGTGGTTCTGCGGGACGTGAGGGAGCAGCGATCCAGCTTGGAGGAAGTATTGCCAACCAGCTTGGAAGATGGATCCATCTGGACGAGGAGGACCGTCATGTAATTGTCATGTGCGGCATGAGCGCGGCGTTTTCCGCATTGTTTGGAACACCGATGGCAGCGGCAGTTTTTGCGCTGGAAGTGGTCAGTGTGGGCGTGATGTATTATGCGGCACTGATGCCGTGTATGATCGCGTCATTGATCGCTTCCGGATTTGCAGCCGGAATGGGAGTCACACCGGAAAGTTTTCATGTGACGGATATTCCGGCACTGACTGTGGAAACTGGCCTGAAAATGGGAGTGATCGCTCTGGGCTGTGCAGTTGTCAGCATTATGTTCTGTATTGCGCTGAATGGTGCAGCAGGACTTTATGGCAGATGGTTTAAGAATAAATATGTCAGAGTTGCAGTAGGCGCCTGCCTGGTCATTGTTGTCACCTTTATTCTGAGAACAGATGAATATATGGGCGCTGGTGCGGAGCTTATTGAAAAAGCGGTGGAAAACGGACAGGCGGATACTTTCGCCTTTTTCTGGAAAATGGTGCTTACAGCACTGACTATGCGCGCAGGATTCCGCGGGGGAGAGATCGTACCTTCTTTCTGCATTGGAGCTACCTTTGGCTGTGTGATGGGTAATCTTATGGGAATTTCTCCGTCGATCTGTGCAGCCTGCGGAATGGCAGCAGTTTTCTGCGGTGTGACCAACTGTCCGATCACTTCGATCCTGATCGCTTTTGAAATGTTTGGATTTAAGGGAGTATCCTTCTATCTGATCGCAGTATCTATCAGCTATGCAGCATCGGGATATTATGGCCTTTACAAGGATCAGACCATTGTGTACTCCAAATATAAAGCAAAATATGTGAACCGACATACCAGATTCTGATATAGAACGAAATGTGAAGGGGTGTGTATACTGGCATAATATCTTATGGAATACCGCATGGACATGGCTGGAAAATATCTGGACATCTGCGGAAATCTGATGTAATATATTAAACGTTAGTATTTACAGAAAGGCAGATTTTAAGGTATGGAAGAGAAGATTCTTGATTTTATCATGGAGTATGCACAGGAGAATGAGGGAGTCCCGTTTCAGGTGATCGAGGAGAATTTTAATATCGTTATGGATGATAAGCTGAAAGATATCATCAGTGATGCAATCTGGGACAGAGATAATGTTTCCGATGTGATCACAGAAAGTGATCGTTATGTGATCACCTGTTTTGAAGATTAATACAGGGCTATCTGTGACCGTTACGGTAATGGAATTAAGAAATCTGATATGAGGAGAATGCATATAGGGCATTCTCCTTTTTTCGTCAATCTGTCAAAAGAATCCAAAGGAATTGAAATCCCCAAAAAAGAATGGTATCCTAAAGAAAAAAGTAGATGGGGTGGTTGAAATGAACAGCAAATATGAGATCAGCACAAAAGAAAATCGGGAATTCCTGAAAGCATCCTGTGAGGAGCTTTTGAATTTCGGACATCGGTTTCCTTCACCGAATGGAGGTTCCTATTATCTGGGGGACGACGGAACACCATGGAAGGACAGAAACCGGGAAACCTGGATCACCTGTCGTATGGCTCATGTATACAGTCTGGGTCTGATGCTTGGCCATGAGGGAAGCGGAGAGCTTGCGGATGCGGCGTTGAAAGGTCTGAAGGGAGAGCTTCACGATGAAAAAAACGGTGGCTGGTATGCAGGTGTAACACCGGAAGGAGATATTGTGCCCAATAAACAGTGTTATGCCCATGCATTTGTGATCCTGGCTGCATCTTCCGCACTGACAGCCGGAAGGCCCGGGGCGAAAGAGCTCCTTGAAGAGGCATTGGCTGTTTATGACCGACATTTCTGGAATGAAGAGGAGGGGCTGGCCTGCGATACCTGGAATACGGAATTTACTGTGCTGGATGATTACCGGGGATTAAATGCCAATATGCATACGGTAGAGGCTTTTCTGGCAGCAGGAGATGTCACCGGGGATAAAAAATATCACATTCGTGCAGGCAGGATCATTGATCATGTGATCCAGTGGGCAGAAGATAACTCCTGGAGGATCCCGGAACATTTTACGAGGGAATGGGTGGCAGATCTTGACTGCAACCGTGACCGTCCGGATGATCCGTTCAAGCCATACGGCGCAACACCGGGACATGGAATCGAATGGGCAAGGCTGATCACACAGTGGACGCTTGCAAACTGTGGAGAAGAGAAAGAAAAACTGGAAAAACATCTTCAGGCAGCAGAAAACCTTTACACAACAGCAATAAAAGACGGCTGGAACGCAGATGGTGCACCGGGAATTGTATACACGACAGATTGGAATGGCAAACCGGTGGTACATGACCGTATGCACTGGACTCTTGCGGAAGCGATCAATACCTCTGCAGTTCTTTATCAGGTGACCGGTAAGAAGAAATATGCGAAAGATTATGCTGCGTTTATGAAGTACCTGGATGAAGTGGTCATGGATCACGAAAACGGCTCCTGGTTTCATCAGCTGGATGAGCAGAATCATCTGAAAGGAACCGTATGGCCCGGAAAATCCGATCTGTACCATGCACTGCAGTCTACACTGATCCCATATCATAAAGCAGATACGTCTATTGCACCGGCAGTGAAGAAAAAACTGGAGATCTGAACAAAATCGTTTTGCGATTTTTGTTCGTGAGCATGTAACGAAGCGGAGTGCGAATGTTCAATAAAAAAAACCTTCCTGTGTTTACAGAAAAATTTCTCAGGACAGATACTTGCAGAGATACAGGTATCCGGTCTTGAAGAAATAAGAAAACACAGGAAGGTTTTTTGTTGAATAGTTATTACTCCGTAACCTCTTTCAGATCCGAAATATCCGGAGAAGCCATGAGAGAATAATTGGTGTAATAAACAACGAAACCGGGTTTCGCACCGGCAGGTTTTTTCACATGCTTTTTCTGGATATAATCGATCTCTACCTTGGGAGCAGAGTGTCCTTTGGAGTACCAGGCTGCCAGGCGGCCTGCTTCTTCGAAAGTACGGTCCGGAAGTTCACCGTCTTTGGTGCGGACGATCACATGGGAACCAGCCATTTTCTTTGCATGGAACCACCAGTCATTTCCAGTTGCGAACTTGAAAGTCAGCTCATCATTCTGGAAATTGTTTTTTCCCACATAGATATCAAAACCGTCACTGGATATGTAGTGGAGCGGTTTAGATTTCGGCTGGGCTTTCTGGCCTTTTTTGTTTGTGTAGTGACGTTTGATATAGCCGTACTCAGTGAGCTCTTCCTTGATCTGGGAAAGGTCACTTTCAGATCTGGCGATATCCAGAGCATTGGAGATAGATTCCAGATGAGAGATCTCACTTTCCGTATCTGTGATCTGTTCTGTGACGGCTTCCTCTGTACGCTTCAGCTTTCCGTATTTATCAAAATATTTCTTGGAATTCTGTGCCGGAGTCAGTGTCGGGTCAAGAGGGATAGTGATCTCCTCATTGGTGTAATAGTTCAGTGCCTTAAAGGATCTGCAGCCTTCCTCAAGCCCGTATCCGTAGGTGTTGATCAGTTCACCGTAGACCTTGAATTTATCTTTTTTTGCAGTATCATTCAGCTGCTTTTTCTGGATGTTGTATTTTTTTCGGTTACGTTCCAGAGCGGTCTGTACTACACGGCGAAGATCGGAGGATTTCTGGTGGATACGTGTCAGCAGACTTTTGGTAGCATAATAGGTCTCCAGCATAACAGAGACACTGTCAAAGATTTCGCTGCGGTATTCACTGCCAAACTGCTGATAAGGAAAGACACCATATTCCACAGGTTCCTCTCCGCGGTAGACAATATTTGGGGTGAACTCTCTGTTCCGGATCTGTTCCATAAGGCGGAGAAAGGTATGATAAAGATGGGTGCAGGCTGCCTCATCCAGGGACTGCGATGCATCGCTTCCGTCAATGGATGCACGGTAGCAGATCTCCTCAGCCATTACCGGGCTCATACCTGTGAGTGAAGTGTAAAGCGCCTTGGAAATATTCACAGGCTTTTTACAGATGTGCTGTGTGAACTCCTCCTCGGAAACAGTCAGCGGATTTTCTTTATCCCTGGTATTGGGAATGAAATATTCTCTTCCGGGAAGAACCTCACGGACAGAGCTCATATGAGAAGAGACATGTTTGATGCTGTCCAGGATCATTCCCTTTTCGTCACAGAAGATGATGTTGCTGTGCTTGCCCATCAGTTCCATGATCAGACGCTTTCTGCAGGGATCCCCCAGCTCATTAAGATGCTCCAGCTCAAATTCCACCACGCGCTCCATTCCAGGCTGCTTCACATCAAGGATACGGGCGCTTCCGATGTGCTTTCTGAGAAGCATGCAAAAGTTCGGCGCGGTTAAAGGACTGATACGGTTCTTATCTGTAAAATAGATCAGAGGAAGGGATGCGCTTGCACTTAAGAGAAGACGTTTCTGTCCGTTTGCGCCCTTTCCTGTGATCAAAAGTTCATCGTTTTCCGGCTGGGCGATCTTGTTGATACGTCCGCCTTTTAAATTATCATCGATCTCTGCCACGAGAGCAGAAACTGTAATTCCGTCAAATGCCATGATTTTACCTCCATTTCAACATCAATCATTATAACAGTAAAAAAAGAGTTTGACTAGGGTTTTGGAATGAACTATAATAAATCCGTATGCAATCAGTTACTGTATTTATCAGCAGCTGATAAACTTAAGAGGCAGTATTGGAGGATAACATGATAAAAAGTATGACCGGCTTTGGCAGGGCAGAAGCAGTTTCCAGAGAGCGTAAGGTTTCTGTTGAACTGAAATCCGTCAATCACAGATATCTGGATCTGAACATCAAAATGCCGAAAAGACTCAGCTATTTTGAGGGAGAGATCCGAAATGTGATGAAGACTTATATCCGCCGCGGCAAAGTCGATGTGTTCATCACCTATGAAGACTATACAATGGGCGGAATGGCTCTGAAATACAATGCAGAGCTGGCAAAGGAATATCTGGGCTATCTGAACCAGATGAGTGAGGAACTGGGGATCGAGAATGATATCCGTGTTTCCACACTTTCCAGATATCCGGATGTGTTTACAATGGAAGAGCAGGCTCCGGATGAGGAAGAGCTCTGGAATTTTCTGGAGGGTCCGCTTCATGAGGCCTGCCGGAAATTTGTGGAGACCCGCCAGCGTGAGGGTGCTAATCTGAAACAGGATCTTCTTGGGAAGCTGGACGGACTGGAAGCAAAGGTCGATGTAGTGGAAAAACGTTCTCCGGAAGTAGTGAAGGCTTATCGGGAGAAACTGGAAGCCAAGATGCACGAGCTACTTGAAGATAACCAGATCGATGATTCCAGGATCGCCGCAGAGGTGATACTTTTTTCAGATAAGATCTGCAATGATGAGGAGACGGTACGTCTTCGAAGCCACATCCACGGAATGAGAAAGATCCTGGATGAGAACGAGGGCGTGGGACGTAAGATGGATTTCATGGCACAGGAGATGAACCGTGAGGCGAACACTATCCTGTCTAAATCCAATGATCTTATTGTATCCAACGCGGCCATCGATCTGAAGACAGAGATCGAGAAGATCCGTGAGCAGATCCAGAATATCGAGTAACCGGGCAGGAAACAGGCTGTACACAGACAGAAAGGGAGAGCGTAAATGGCGAAACTTATTAATGTAGGCTTTGGAAATGTTGTCAATTCACGCAAGATCGTGGCTGTGGTAAGTCCGGATGCCGCTCCTGTAAAGCGCATGATACAGAGTGTCAAGGGAACCCGAACTCTGATCGATGCCACACAGGGAAGAAAAACAAAAGCAGTGATCGTTACTTCCGATGATTATCTTGTCCTTTCCGCTCTGCAGCCGGAAACCATTGCCAGGAGATTTTCGGAAGCGTATGGAGAGGAAACGAGGGAGGAAGGAAATGAGTAAGGGAATTTTAGTTGTTGTTTCGGGCTTTTCCGGTTCCGGAAAAGGTACTGTCATGAAACGGCTGATGGAAAAATATGACAATTATGCATTATCTGTTTCTGTTACTACCAGAAATCCAAGACCGGGTGAGAAGGACGGAGAGGCTTATTTCTTCCGCACAAAAGAAGAATTTGAACAGCTGATCCGGGAAGACGGACTGATCGAGTATGCACAGTATGTGGAGAATTATTATGGCACACCCCGCAAATATGTAGAGGAGCAGCTTTCCGCAGGGAAAGATGTGATCCTTGAGATCGAGATCCAGGGTGCCATGAAGATCCGTGAGAAGTTTCCGGATACACTGCTGGTATTTGTATGTCCGCCGTCTATGGAGGAGCTTAAGAACCGTCTGGTAGGTCGCGGAACAGAAACTCTGGATGTGATCAACGGGCGTCTCAGAAGAGCGGTTGAAGAATCCAGAGGAATGGATAAATATGATTATCTCCTGATCAATGATGATCTGGAGGAATGTGTTGATACACTTCATGAGACCATCCGGTGTGAGCGCATGCGTACATCCAGGAATCATGATTTTGTATCCAGGATCCAGAAAGAAGCGGAAGCTTTTTTATAAATACCAATTAACAAGTTAAATACGGCCCTGCCGTTACAGAAGGGAGAAAAGATATGATACATCCATCTTATTCAGAATTAATTGAGGCTATCAACACAAACAACGAGGACGACGATGAGGCTCTCGTGCTGAACAGCCGTTATTCTCTTGTACTTGCAGCAAGCAAACGTGCCCGCCAGCTGATCGCAGGAGCAGAGCCGCTTGTACCGGGTGCAGCAGGAAAGAAACCGCTTTCCGTTGCCATTGATGAGCTTTACAAGGGCAAAGTAAAGATTCTTCCCGGACAGGAGGAAGAGGAAGAGCTGGAGGCTCTTGAAGCTGAGAAGGAGGCTCTTGAGGCAGCAGAGGGCGAGACCGCAGAGGGCACTGAGACTGCAGAAGCAGCTCAGACAGAAGCGGAGTAATTTTATGAAAATATTATTCATCTCTCTTGGCTGTGACAAGAACCTGGCGGATTCTGAGGAAATGCTGGGACTTCTTACAGCCGGAGGTCATGAGATCACAGACGATGAAACACAGGCAGATGCTATCGTAATCAATACCTGCTGTTTTATCAAGGATGCCAAGGAAGAGAGTGTGGAAACCATTCTTGAAATGGCAGAGTACAAAAAAACAGGAAGCTGCCATGCACTGATCGTTACCGGCTGTATGGCACAGCGATACCAGAAAGAGATCATTGAGGAGGTTCCGGAGGTCGATGCTGTTCTTGGAACTACATCCTACGGCGACATTGTAAAGGCTCTGGAGGAAGCAGTAGCCGGAAATCATTTCGAAGAATTCCGTGATATTGATTATCTGCCGGATACAGGAAGCAAACGTGTCCTTACAACAGGTGGACATTTCGGCTACCTGAAGATCGCGGAAGGCTGCGACAAGCACTGTACCTACTGCATCATCCCGAAGCTCAGAGGTAAATTTCGAAGCGTCCCAATGGAGCGCCTCATTGCCCAGGCAGAGGATATGGCTGAACAGGGAGTGAAAGAGCTGATCCTGGTAGCACAGGAGACCACCGTTTACGGAAAGGATCTTTACGGCAAAAAATCTCTTCACATTCTTTTAAAGAAGCTCTGTGAGATCAGAGGTATCCGTTGGATCCGCATCCTTTACTGTTATCCGGAGGAGATTTACGATGAACTGATCGAAACCATTCGTGATGAGAAGAAGATCTGTCATTATCTGGATATTCCGATCCAGCACGCATCGGACCGAATTCTTAAAAGAATGGGTCGCCGTACTTCCAAACAGGAACTGATCGATATTGTCGGAAAGCTCCGTAAGGAGATTCCGGATATCGTACTGCGTACAACTCTGATCACCGGATTTCCGGGTGAGACGGAGGAAGACCATGAAGAACTGAAGGAGTTCGTAGATGAGATGGAATTTGACCGTCTCGGTGTCTTCACTTACTCTCCGGAGGAGAATACCCCGGCAGCAGAGATGGCAGACCAGGTTCCGGAAGAAGTGAAGGAAGAACGCAGAGACGAGCTGATGGAGCTTCAGCAGGAGATTTCTTATGACAGAGGTCAGGACCGTATCGGACAGGAACTTCTTGTTATGATCGAAGGAAAAGTTGCAGATGAAAGTGCCTATATCGGACGTACCTACGGGGATGCGCCGAAGGTTGACGGATACATTTTCGTTCAGACAGGCGAACTGCTTATGACAGGTGATTTTGCAAAGGTACGTGTGACAGGTGCGCTTGAGTATGATTTGATAGGAGTGCTGAGCGATGAATACACCGAATAAACTTACAGTTGCAAGAATGATACTTGTACCATTTCTTGTAGTTTTCTTACTGACAGGCTGGGGAGGAGAAGCAAACCGCTGGATCTGTCTTGCGATTTTTGTCGCAGCAAGTGTGACAGACTGGTTTGACGGTCATCTTGCCAGAAAATATAACCTGATAACTAATTTTGGAAAATTTATGGATCCGCTGGCAGACAAGCTTCTGGTATGCTCTGCCATGATCTGCATGATCGAGGTTGACAAGCTTCCGGCATGGGTTGTGATCATTATCATCGGACGGGAATTTATCATCAGTGGTTTCCGTCTGATCGCAGCGGAGAACGGAATTGTCATTGCCGCAAACTACTGGGGAAAATTCAAAACCGTTTCCCAGATGATCATGATCATACTTCTGATGCTGGATTTCGGAGGTGTTTTTGCAGTGCTGACACAGATATTTATCTGGCTGTCCGTTGCACTGACCATTATCTCCCTGCTGACTTATATCATGCAGAACAGAAAGGTCCTTTCCATGCAGGAGTAGGGATCAGAGTATACGAAAGGAGTTTCTTTTCATGATCACAGAACTGATATCCGTAGGAACCGAGATCCTTCTAGGAAATATCGTAAATACCAACAGCGCCTATCTTTCTGAAAAATGCGCCCTGCTTGGGTTAAGTGTTTACTATCAGGATGTAGTAGGTGATAATGAAGGCCGTATGCGTGACGTGATCCGTACTGCACTGGATCGTTCCGATGTTGTGATCCTCACCGGAGGTCTTGGACCAACAGAGGATGATATCACCAAGGAAGTAACTGCGGATCTGATGGGAATGCCTCTTAAGGAAGATTCCCACTCAAGGAAACTGATCGATAAATATCTGAAGGAATATGAGAAAAACAATCCTCAGAGACGTATCACGAAGAACAACTATAAACAGGCCATGGTTCCTGAGGGAGCCATTGTTCTTGACAATCATAACGGAACTGCTCCGGGACTGATCCTTGAGAAAAAAGGAAAAACCGCGATCCTTCTTCCTGGACCTCCCAATGAGCTGAAGCCCATGTTCGAGGAGTATGTTGTCCCGTATCTGCAGAAAAACCAGCCGGAGATCATTGTGTCCCAGATGGTAAAGATCAGCGGGATCGGTGAGAGTCAGGTAGCAGAGGAAATCCAGGATCTGATCGAAAGCCAGACCAATCCTACCATTGCACCTTATGCAAAAACCGGTGAAGTGCATCTTCGTGTGACAGCAAGCGCAGAGAATGAAAAGGCCTGCAGAAAGCTGATCAAACCGGTTGTCAAGGAGCTAAAGAAGCGTTTTGGAGAGAATGTTTTCGCCACAGATGAGAGCAAGACACTGGAGGAAGCGGTGATCGATCTTCTGAAAGAGAAAGATTTGAAGCTTTCCCTGGCGGAATCGCTTACCGGCGGTATGATCGCCCAGCGCATTGTCAATGTATCCGGTGCGTCTGAGGTGTTTGGCTATGGCTTTGTGACTTACAGTAACAAGGCCAAGCATAAATGTCTGGGAGTGAAGAAGCGTACTCTGAAGGAGCAGGGGGCAGTTTCCGCCAAATGTGCCAGAGAAATGGCAAAGGGCGCCTGCAAAGCATCCGGAGCAGACATCAGTATTTCCGTGACGGGTCTGGCAGGACCGGGAGGCGGAACAAAGGAAACTCCGGTTGGTACTGTATTTATGGGCTGCTGCTATAAGGGCAAGGCTATTGCCAAAGAGTTCCACTTTACAGGAAATCGCATGCGGGTCCGCGAGCAGACTACAGCGCATGCACTGGCGATGTTACGTGACTGTATCATTATGAGCAGATAGCGAATGCCTTGATCTGCCTGCTATTACGGATCAACCATGATATTTTTTATAAAACAGGACTGATTTTTAAACAGATGAAACTTTTGATTTCAAGTATCTGTATCAAAAATCAGTCCTGTTTTATTTTTGTTTCCTGACAATAAGCCCCGGTATGGGCGATGAAAGAATATAAACGATCATATTTACAAGGATACTATCATAAGTGCTAGTGTTTTTATAAGGGATTTCCTCTAAAATGTGATTAAAGCAATATATGACGTAAATATACGTTTTACCGGAAAGGGGGAAATCAGAATGAAAAAGAAAAAAAATCTGTTGTGTTTTGTGCTGCTGATCAGCCTTATTTTTACGATGGCATTTGGAAGTGTGACGGTCAGCGCCGCACCAAAACTGAACAGAACAAAAGTAACTCTTTTAAAAGGTGAGAAGACAACACTTAAGGTTACCGGGACCAAGCAGAAGGTTGCCTGGAGATCTTCCAAAAAGAGCGTTGCGACCGTTAACAGCAAAGGCCAGGTGGTTGCAAAAAATAAAGGTTCCGCAACGATCTATGCAAAGGTAAGCAAAAAAACATATAAATGTGTTGTAAAGGTAGAAACACCGAAGCTCAGCAGGACATCGCTGACATTAACAGAAAAGAAATCCAGTGCCATTAAATTGACAGGAACAACTGTGAAGGTGAAATATTCTTCTTCCAATCCGAAAATCGCACGTGTGGATTCCAAAGGAAAGATCACCGCAGTGAAAAAAGGAACAGCAGTGATCACAGCGAAGGCAAATACGAAGAAATTTAACTGTAAGGTTACAGTAAAAGCAGCGCAGAAACCGAAGCCGACACCTACACCGGTGCCGAAACCATCTTTAAGTGCCACCACCTTAAATATGAATAAAGGTGATGTGAGACAGCTTCAGGTAAAGAATTATAAAGAGATTCTTGTATGGACCAGTGATGATACATCTGTTGCAACTGTAGACAGTAAAGGCAAAGTAACGGCAGTGAATGTGGGAACAACAAAGATCCAGGTCCGGGATAAGAGTACCTGGCGAGGCAGCTGTACTGTCCACGTGACACAGACAGTAAAGAAACAGGTGGAGCCGGTTCTTACAAAAGGAACTAAATCTGCAAAAAAAGAGATCACCAATGATAAAGGACAGAAGGAAGTCATTAATGTAACGATAAATACCTATACTTACACCTTTACCACGATCCCGACCAATGCAGAGGAACTGAAACAGTATGATATCACAACGGCAGACGGACGCTATAAGACCATGGCTCTGCTGATTCTTGCATATCGTACCTGGACACCGACCAATCCGACGGACTGCGAGGAGATGATTTCTTATCTCAATAATAAAGAGATGACTCAGTATTACAAAAACTTTTTGAGGGATCGTATGAAAGCGGATAACGGATATAAGTATCTTGGTAATTCTTACCTGAACGGAGCAACTCCGGCCAACAATTATACTCCGTCTAAACCGATTTCCATTACGTTAAGACAGGACACACTTCCGGGTAAGGGAAATTCCATCAGTGAAGATATCCCGTATTTTGAACCGACTCAGACCACTCCTGCGATCTACAGATCATTTACTGATTTTGCAGGCAGCGACAGTTCCAGATGGATCTGTACATATAAGCACTCCAAAACCGGAAAATGGTATATCTGGGATCAGTCCTGGCATGATCTTCTTACCAGGATCAAACAGCCGGCAGGAAACTATGAATATTGATCGAATGTGAATGTACCGCTATTCAATCCCATTCTAAAAAAGGAACCGACAGCGTAAAAACTGTCGGTTCCTTTTTGGCATACATAATAGAATATCTCATCGGTGCAGCGCAAACTTTTCAATGGCGCGTGCTACACCGTCTTCGTCATTGGAAGCAGTAATATAATCGGCTGCTTTTTTTACCTGGGGCTGTGCATTGGCCATGGCTACGCCAAACCCGACTTCCCGGAGAAGATGGACATCGTTGTCACCGTCTCCGCATGCCATAATGGATTCCCTTGGGATTCCCAGCATTTCGCCAAGAGCAACAAGAGCGGTTCCTTTGTTGACACCGGCGGCGTTGATCTCAATATTGTAGCTTAAGGAGCCTACAAGCTCCAGCTCCTTAAGTTCACTTAATTCCTTCCAGGCGGCGGCGCGTTCCTCCATGTCTGCAAAAAGCGCCTGGACTTTATCCATGCTTTTGTTTTCTTTTGTAATGACATCCTGGATGTCCGGAACCGCGATACGGGTAGTACGGACATAATTCCACATATTAGGGTCGTGATGGTATTTTCCTACATTATCAAGCTTGGCAGCGTCTGCATATCCCTGACCGTCAAAATAGATCTCACTTAAAGTATCATATTTTTCAAAGATACGGAGAGCTTTTTTTGCACTTTCCATGGGAAGAAGCTGCTCGATAAGAAGTTTATTATGGTCTGTATCAAGGACTCTGGCTCCGTTGGAGGTGAGAGCATAGTGAATTCCCGGAAAATTTCTCAGTTCCGCGGGAATGCCGGTATATGGCCGGCCGGTAGCCATCAGAACAAGGATACCTGCATCAATAGCTTCCCTGAGAACGCGCCTGGTATTTTCTGTGAGTTCTTTTTTTGTATTCAGAAGAGTTCCGTCCAGATCAAGACCGATCATTTTTATCTGCTGCATATTTAAGATTTCCTTTCCCGGTTAAGGTCACATATACAGAAAAACCGTCCCGAAAAAACATTTTCCGGGACGGTACCTATCTGTTTATCAGATATCAAGAAGATCACTGTAAACTTTCAGTGCTCCGTCTGTATCATGAGCGAGAACACGTTTTGCAAGAACCTTACCAAGCTGTACACCCTCCTGGTCAAAGCTGTTCAGGTTCCATACAAAGCCCTGGAACATGATCTTGTTCTCAAAGTGTGCAAGAAGCGCACCCAGAGACTTCGGTGTAAGTTCCTCACCAACAATGATACTGGAAGGACGTCCGCCCTTGAAGTTTTTGTTCAGGTTCTCATCTTCTTTTCCGCATGCAAAGGCAACGATCTGTGCTGCAACGTTTGCACAGAGCTTCTGCTGGCTTGTGCTGTTCTCGATATCAACATCAACACTAAGCTGGCTCTTCTTAAAGCCGATGAACTGAAGCGGAACAATATTGGTTCCCTGATGCAGAAGCTGGTAGAAGGAGTGCTGTCCGTTGGTTCCTGGCTCACCAAAGATCACCGGTCCGGTCACATAATCCACCGGCTCACCAAAGCGGTTTACAGATTTACCGTTAGACTCCATATCACACTGCTGAAGATGAGCAGGGAAGCGGCTTAATGCCTGTGAGTATGGTAAAACTGCAGTAGAAGGATAACCCTGTACATTTCTCTCATAAACGCCGATCAGGGCATCCAGCATATCCGGGTTCTCAAGAATGTTCTTATTTGTTGCAAGCTTATCCTCCTCGGCAGCTCCGTCAAGGATGTCTGCGAATACTTCCGGTCCGAATGCAAGGGAAAGGATCGCTCCGCCTACGCCGGAAACGGAAGAGTAACGTCCGCCGATATAGTCGTCCATGAAAATAGCGATAAGGTACTCATCACTCTTTGCAAGAGGAGAGGTCTCACTGGTTACAGCAAGCATATGTCTGGATGGGTTCAGGCCCGCTTTTGTAAGGGCGTCTTTTACGAATGCCTCATTTGTCAGAGTTTCAAGTGTTGTACCGGATTTGGATACAACGATGAAAAGAGAGTGAGCAAGATCTACAGATGCAAGAACAGCAGCTGCATCATCCGGGTCAACGTTGCTGATGAATTTTGCTTCCATCTTGAAGGTGTTGTTTGCCTTTGCCCAGTTCTCAAGTGCGATATATAATGCACGCGGTCCCAGGTCACTTCCGCCGATACCGATCTGTACAACCGTAGTGAATTTCTCACCGGCTTCATTTGTGATCTCGCCGGCATGTACTTTGTTTGCAAAATCTGCAGCTTTCTTCTGCTGAGCTACATAGAATTCTCGCTTGTCCACACCGTCAACAACAACAGGCTCGCCAAGCTGTGTACGTGCAAGATGATGAAGGACCATACGTTTCTCGCCTGTGTTGATCACTGCGCCGTTATATAATTCCTGGAATTTTTCGATCAGTTCTGCCTCATCAGCCAGTTTGGAAAGTGCGTCAAGAACGGTCTCGTCCACTTCCTTAGCTGCGTAATTGTAAGCCAGACCTGCTGCCATCGGTACGCTGTACTTCTTTACACGTTCTGCACCCTGCTCGCCGGACATTGCTTCTGCAATGTTCACGTGATCTTTCAGACTGTTAAGTTTGCTGTAAGAAGCAAGAGTGTCCAGATTTTTCCATGTTGCCATAATCATATTCCTCCTTTAATGACTGTGATCAGAGATATCAACATAAATCCTTCGGATATCTTTTTCACAATTGTCTACAGCCAATTATACTGAAAAAAGCTCTGGATTTCAACGGAAGGAACGATTTAATTGGTGAAAATCTTGTTAAATAAGGTAAAAAATATCAGAGATAACAGGATCGTGACGGAAATATGAAGAAGTTTCCGTCAGCAGCAGGACAGGAATGGGGAAATATGATATGATAGAAAACAGATCACCCGGAGAAAAAAGCCGGGAAAATAATAAGTGATGAAGGGAATTGTTTTATGGAGGAAATGAACAAAAAAGGAAATGTGATCGCACTGCTGCCTATCGGTGTTTTTCTGGTCCTGTATCTGGGACTGGGGATTTTGTTTGAGTATGTGATGAAGATCCCTATGGGATTTTATAATGTACCGATCGTTGTGGCTTTTCTGTCTGCGATCCTGGTGGCATGTGTTCAGAACAGAACGATCAGCTTTGACAGAAAGCTGGAGCTTATGGCAAAAGGAGTAGGAGATAAAAATATCATCACCATGCTTCTGATCTTTCTGACCGCAGGCTCTTTTGTGGGTGTTGTGGGGCGCAGCAGTGCAGAAAGTGTGGCCTACTGTATGCTTTCTCTGATACCGGCACGTTTTTCCGTTGCGGTATTGTTTGTAGTTGCCTGCTTCGTATCTGTGGCTATGGGAACTTCCGTTGGGACGATCACGCTTCTTACCCCTATTGCGGTAGCGGTTTCCAAAGCTTCCGGTTTTGATATGGCATTTTGTGTGGCATCGGTGATGGGAGGAGCCATGTTTGGTGACAATCTTTCTTTTATTTCTGATACCACGATCGCAGCCTGCAACGGTCAGGGCTGTCAGATGAAAGATAAATTCCGGGAAAATTTCTGGATCGCATTTCCGGCAGCTGTTGTTACACTGATCCTGATCCTTATCCTGTCTTTTCAGACAGAGATCCAGGGAAGAGTGGTACAGGATTACCATCTTATACAGATCTTTCCATATGTTCTGGTGCTGATCGGCGGGATCATCGGCATCAATGTATTTGTGGTACTTCTGATCGGAATTATCTCCGGCGCATTTATCATGCTTCTTGGAGGACATATCACACCGGTGGAGCTTCTGACCAATATCGGATCCGGTGTTTCCGGAATGTTCGAGACCTGTATGGTGGCTATCCTTGTAGCAGCTATGTGTGCGCTGATCCGGGAGCATGGAGGCTTTGAAGCACTGCTTTCCGGAATACAGAGAGTTTTTAAAGGGAAAAAAGGCGGACTTCTTGGTATGGGACTTCTGGTTGGAACTATGGATATCGCAACAGCCAATAATACGGTGGCCATTGTTATGGCCAACCCCATTGCAAAGGAAATGGCGCTGGAATATAAGATCACTTCCAGAAAGACAGCTTCTATCCTGGATACATTTTCCTGTATTTTCCAGGGGGTGATTCCATATGGAGCCCAGATGCTGGTTGCCATTTCTGCGGCAAAGGAACTGGGATTTGAGCTTTCTGCTTTTCAGATCATGCCGAAACTGTTTTACCCCATGCTTCTGCTTGTGAGTTCTCTGATCGCGATCTTTGGTATAAAAGGCGGGGATGATAAATGAATCAGGAAGAGATGATCCGGGATGTCCGGAAAAGACTGTTTGAAATGCAGGATACAGGATATCGGGATTTTCATGCAAGGCTGGTTCCGACTGTGGAGAAAGAAAAGATCATCGGTATCCGGACACCGATACTCCGGAAATTTGCAAAAGAATTTGGAAAAACAGAAAGATCCGAAATGTTCCTGAAGGTTCTTCCTCATCAGTATTATGAGGAAAATAATCTCCATGGCCTGCTGATCGAGCAGATCAGAGATTATGATAAATGTCTGAAAGAACTGGAGCGTTTTCTTCCGTATATTGATAACTGGGCGACCTGTGATCTGCTGGCGCTCCATATGATGAAAAAACACCGTGATATATTTATCCGGGAGATTTATCGCTGGATGGAGTCGGATAAGCCTTATACCATCCGGTTCGGGATCAGTATGCTGATGCGTCATTATCTGGATGAAGAATTTAAACCGGAATATGCTGAGAAAGTGGCATCCATCCGCTCGGAAGAATATTATGTAAATATGATGCGGGCCTGGTATTTTGCAACAGCACTGGCAAAACAGTATGAGAAGATCCTGCCATTTTTGGAAGAACGGAGAATGGACATCTGGACTCATAACAAGACGATCCAGAAATCCATTGAAAGCTACCGGATCACACAGGAACAGAAGGATCATCTCAGGACACTGCGGATAAAGAAATAAACAGCAGGTAAGGGTTAAAATATGAAGGCAATATCGATCTATGCACTTACAAGAAATCAGAATATGGAATGTGTCCAGAAGCTGGAACGCCAGCTTTCCGGCAGAGATTTTTTTCTCAGGATCAAAGAGTGGGAACTGGAAAGTATGAAAGCACTGGTGAAGCAGCTGGAACTGCATATGGAAAAGGTATATAAGCTCCGGCTTTTTTATTCGTTCCAGATCCCGAAGCTTGGAAAGGAGTTTGATCTCCTTCAGATCAAGGATGATCAGATCGTGAATATTGAACTGAAAAGTGGCAGTGTATCGGATGAGGCTATTCGAAGACAGCTGATCCAGAACCGGTATTATCTGTCTGTTTTTGGGAAACCGATCCTGTCCTATACCTATATCAGCAGCGAAGACCGTCTGGTAAGACTGACCAATCATGATCACATCGTGGATGGAGACTGGGAAAAGCTTTGTACTGCGCTGGAGAAAGAAGGTCAGGATTATGGTGGTGATATTGAAGATCTGTTTCAGGCAGAACTGTACCTGATCTCTCCGCTGACAGAACCGGAACGTTTTCTCAAAAAGGAGTATTTCCTTACTTCACAGCAGAGGGATATCGAACGGCAGATCCTGAAGAGAATCCGGGGAGAGAGAAATGGATATTTCTGGTTCAGTGGTCTTCCCGGAACAGGAAAAACCCTGCTGCTCTACGATATTGCAATGAGGCTGTCTGTGCGTCAGAAAGTCTGTATCGTTCACTGCGGCGAAGGAGGAAAAGAATGGAGGCTTCTTCATGAGCGTCTGAGGAGGATAGATTTTCTGGCAGATGATCAGCTGGGAGAGTCAACAGATCTTGGCTGCTACAGCAGTATTCTGGTAGATGAATCACATCTTCTTTCCCCGGAAAAATTGTCTGTTCTGCTTACCTGGAGTGAGCGCCGGCCTGTGATCTTTTCCAGTGATTCCGAAGATGTGATATCACCGGAGGAGTTGGATCGAAGTATTGTGGAGAGACTGGGAAAGCTGCCGGAAATTCAGAAATTCCATCTGACAAACCGGATCCGTACCAATGCGGAGCTTTCTTCTTTTATCCAGAACATGGTACATCTGCCGGAAAAAAGAAGCTCCAGATGGTATCCGCATATTGTGGTGATGTATGCCAACAATGACAGTGAGGCGGAAAAGCTTCTGCATGATCTTGTGAGACAGGGATTTAAGGAGCGGACAGAAGAGGCTTCCGGGCAGCCTGGTGTCCAGGCGGTGAGACCTGAGGAGAAGATCGTCGTATTGCTGGATGAACAATATTATTACGATGAAAGTGGATATCTCAGATCCAGGTGTTCTTCGGGAGAATATTCTAATATACGAAGTCTTTTTCACCTTCTGAACCAGGCAAAAGAGAGCCTTGCCCTGGTGGTGAAGGAGAATATGGCAGTATATGAAGTGCTGCTTGAGATCCTGCAGATGAAGAAAAAGCATATACGTTAAATCTTCGTGACTGTAAACTAACCGACTCTCCCTTGAAATCCCCCACCATTCCGTATATAATGGGAACGTTGTGGGGGATTTTCCCTGCTTGGCATTATGTTAAACAATAACTTCTGAAAGGAATATTATGAGAACTCTAGCTTTAAGCGATGAAATTTTAATGAAGGTTGACAAAGCTGCCCGCTATATCGGCGGTGAAGTCAACTCCGTAATGAAAGATAAAAATGCGGTAGATATCCGTTTTGCAATGTGCTTCCCGGATGTCTACGAGATCGGCATGTCAAATCTGGGCATGATGATTCTCTATAACATGTTCAACCAGCGTGAGGACGTATGGTGTGAGCGCCTCTTTTCTCCATGGCCGGATCTGGATAAGGTGATGAGGGAGAAGAAGATTCCGTTGTTTGCACTGGAATCCCAGGAGCCCATCCGGGATTTTGATTTTCTCGGAATTACGATCGGGTACGAGATGTGCTACACCAATATCCTTCAGGTACTGGATCTCAGTGGTATCCCGCTGAAAAGCGCAGACCGTGGTGAGGATTTCCCTATTGTGATCGGTGGCGGTGCCTGTGCGTATAATCCGGAGCCGCTGGCACCTTTTTTTGATATGTTTTATATCGGAGAAGGGGAAACGGTTTATGATGCACTTTTTGATGCATACAAGGCCAATAAAAAGGCTGGCGGCAGCAGGAGAGATTTCCTTCTGGCAGCAGCTAAGATTCCTGGAATTTATGTTCCGTCTCTCTATGAAGTTACCTATAAAGAAGATGGTACGATCGCATCCTTTGCACCGACGGCGGATGGTGTTCCTGAGAAGGTCCAGAAACAGCTGATCATTGATATGGAAAAGGAATATCGTGCTGTGGAGGCACCGGTCGTTCCTCACATTAAGGCAACACAGGATCGTGTAACTCTTGAGATCCAGAGAGGATGCATTCGAGGCTGTCGTTTCTGCCAGGCAGGTATGATCTATCGTCCGACCCGTGAACGTGATGTGGAGACTTTGAAGGAATCGGCGCGTATCATGCTGAAAAATACAGGACACGAAGAGATTTCTCTTAGTTCCTTAAGCTCCAGTGACTATTCCCAGCTGAAAGAACTGGTGAACTTCCTGATCGAAGAGTTTCATGGAAAGGCTGTTAATATTTCCTTACCATCTCTCAGGATCGATGCGTTTGCACTGGATGTTATGAGTAAAGTGCAGGATGTAAAGAAAAGCAGCCTGACTTTTGCTCCGGAGGCCGGTTCTCAGCGACTTCGTGACGTTATCAACAAAGGTCTGACAGAGGAAGTGATCCTCCATGGTGCGGGCGAAGCATTCAAGGGTGGCTGGAATCAGGTGAAGCTTTACTTTATGCTCGGTCTTCCCACAGAAACAGAAGACGATATGAAGGGAATTGCTCATCTGGCACAGAAGATCGCAGAGACCTATTATGAGGTAGTTCCGAAAGAACAGCGTAAAGGTAAGGTACAGATCAACGTCAGCACATCTTTCTTTGTGCCGAAGCCGTTTACCCCATTTCAGTGGGCACCAATGTATACAGAGCAGGATTTTGTGGAAAAAGCCAAGGTGGTTAAAAATGAAGTCCGCGCCCAGCTGAATCAGAGAAGTATCCGTTATAACTGGCATGAACCGGATGTAACAGCTCTGGAAGGATTTCTCGCACGCGGGGACAGACGATGCGCGGATGTGATCCTGAAGGCTTATGAAAAAGGTGCCCTTTACGATGCCTGGACAGAAAATTTTGATTATGATATCTGGAAGGAAGCTATGGCTGAGTGCGGAGTGGATATGACATTCTACACACTTCGTGAAAGAAGCATGGATGAGATCCTGCCGTGGGATTTCATTGATACCGGTGTCAGCCGTAGATTCCTGGAGCGTGAATGGCAGCGTGCAAAAGAGGGTGTTGTGACGGAAAACTGCCGTCAGAAATGTTCCGCATGTGGAGCTATGAAATTTAAAGGAGGTGTCTGCCTTGAAGGTAAGAATTAAATTCAGCAAAGAGGGTCCTATGAAGTTTGTGGGACATCTGGATACCATGCGTTATTTCCAGAAAGCACTTCGTCGTGCAGAGCTTCCGGTAGCGTTTTCCGGTGGATACAGCCCGCATATGATCATGTCTTTTGCGGTTCCACTTGGAGTGGGGATGGAGAGTCTCGGAGATTATTTTGACCTGGAGATGGCAGAAGATATGCCTACTGCAGAGATCGCAGCCCGTCTGGAGGAACAGATGGCAGAGGGGATGCATATCGTTAGCGTCCGCAAGGTAGAGGATGGAAAAGCGGGTAAAGCGATGGCACTGGTGGCAGCAGCAGATTATCTTGTGGAGTTCCGTCCGGGCAAAGAGCCTTCTATTGACTGGAAAAACCGTGTGAAAGAATTTCTGGCACAGCCGGAGATCAAAGTGACCAAGCAGACCAAGCGCAGCGAAAAGGAGATCGATCTTCGTCCGAATATCTATAAAATGGAAGTAAGAGAGAATGGGTTCTTTTATATGCTGGCATCTGCAAGCTCTAATTATACGAAGCCGGAGATGGTAACAAACACATTTTTCCACTGGATTGGAGAAGAACTTCCGGAATTTGCCTTCACAGTGAAACGTCTGGAAATGTATGCCGATAAAGGAGAAAATGCAAGCCCACGTTTTGTGACTCTGGAATCATTAGGTGAGGAAATTGAGTAAACTGATCATAACAAGAATGGAGATCCATGGTGTGCCCTGTACAGTAGCGGCTCTTTCGGAGGAGGAACGGATCGTTGAGATCCGACTGGAATCCGATCAGGAAAAATCCATTCTTGGAAATATATACACCGGACAGGTCGAAAATATCGCATCCAATATCCAGGCGGCTTTTGTGCAGATCGAGCCTGGAAAGAGATGCTACTATTCTCTTGCAGAGGCACAGAGAGCTGTTTTTTCCGCAGGAAGAAAAGGAAACGGACCATTGCGGCCTGGAGATGAGCTCCTGGTACAGGTGAGCAGAGATGCCATGAAAGGAAAACTTCCGGCACTGACATCCAATCTGAATTTTACGGGAAGATATCTTGTTCTCACTACAGGCGATAAAAAGTTTGGTCTGTCTTCCAAGCTGGCACTGGAAGATCGCCATCGCCTCAGCGGATGGCTGAAAGAGGAAGCAGAGCGTCCGGATAAGGAATTCGGTATCATTGTCCGGACCAATGCCGCAGACGCTTCCAAAGAAGAGATCCTGAAGGAACTGGAGTGGCTGAAGGGCCGCTACCATAAAGCCGTAGTTCAGGGACGGAACCGTACCTGTTTCAGTCTTGTACTGGAGACAGAACCATTTTATGTGGCTGCTGTAAGGGATGCTTATGGCCGTGACCTGGATGAGATCATTACCGATGTGCCGGAAATCAGAGAAATGATCCTGGGATATCTGGAAGAGATCAGCCCGGAGCTTAAAGAAAAGCTTCGTTTTTATCAGGACAAACTTCTTCCGCTTTATAAGCTGTATCGCGTGGAAACCGCACTGGATGCGATCCAGAAAGAAAAAGTATGGCTGAACAGCGGCGGATTTCTGGTGATCCAGCAGACGGAGGCCTTTGTATCCATTGATGTAAACAGTGGAAAATATACCGGAAAGAAGAAAATGGAAGAAACCTTCCGCAAGATCAATCTGGAAGCGGCTGCGGAGATCGGCCGGCAGTTGCGGCTGCGTAATCTTTCAGGTATTATCCTGATCGATTTTATCAACATGGAAAATCCGGATCACAGAGAGGAACTCTTTCATGTTTTACAGAAGCTCCTCAGAAAAGATCCGGTAAAGAGCAGGGCCATTGATATCACACCATTGCATATCCTGGAAATGACCAGAAAGAAAGTAAGACGTCCGGTGATCGAGGACATTCGGGAGCTTACAAAAAAATAATAAAAATATCAAAAAAACTATTGACATAACAGTATGTCACTGTTATGATAATCGAGTATGCCGCACAAAGAGGTTAAAGAGCTTCAGTTTCAGAACAGGAGCCACCGAATTTGGCGAGTAAATAATTAGGAGGTGCCACAGATGTACGCAATTATTGCAACAGGTGGTAAACAGTACAAGGTTGCCGAGGGTGACGTAATTAAAGTTGAAAAGCTCGGTGTAGAAGCTGGTGAAACCGTAACATTTGACAACGTGATCGCAGTCAGCAATGACGGATTAAAGGTTGGCGAGGATGTAAAAGATGCCAGTGTTACCGCTTCTGTAGTTGAAAACGGTAAGAATCGCAAGGTCATCGTTTACAAATACAAACGCAAAACTGGATATCACAAGAAAAACGGACACAGACAGCAGTACACCAAGGTTAAGATCGAAAAGATTAACGGTTAATCTGGTGTCATCATGATTACAATTAAAGTCAGAAAGAAAAAAGGATCTTACGAAGAATTTATTTCGAAGGGACATGCCGGTTATGCAGAAGCCGGACAGGATATTGTCTGTGCTGCGGTATCTGCACTGATCATTACCACGGTGAATTCTCTTGAAAAATTCACAGATGATAAATTTGATGTGCAGGAAAAGGATGGATTTGTTTCCATTCATTTCAGAAATGATCTTTCTGAACGGGGGATGCTCCTTATGGATTCCTTACTTCTCGGTCTGACGGAAATTGCTGGTAGTTATAACAATCGATATTTGACAGTAAAAGTCAAGGAGGTGTAACAACAATGATGAAGATGAACCTTCAGTTATTCGCACATAAAAAGGGAGTTGGTTCTACAAAGAACGGTCGTGATTCCGAGTCTAAGAGATTAGGTGCGAAAAGAGCAGACGGACAGTTTGTAAAAGCCGGAAACATTCTTTACAGACAGCGCGGAACCAAGATTCACCCAGGTGAAAACGTAGGCTGCGGTAAAGATTATACTTTATTTGCACTTACAGACGGAGTCGTAAGATTCACAAGAAAAGGTCGCGATAAGAAACAGGTTTCTATCGTTCCTGTAGACGCAGAGTAATGAAATAGGTAAAAGGCTTCAAATCGATCCGGTTTGGAGCCTTTTTTTGGAATAGAGGTGTAATATGTTTGCAGATAGAGCAAGGATCATTATCCGCTCCGGTAAAGGCGGCGACGGACATGTAAGCTTCCGACGTGAGCTGTATGTACCCAATGGCGGGCCGGATGGCGGCGATGGTGGCCGTGGTGGTGATGTGATTTTTGAGATCGACGAGGGCCAGAATACTCTCGGAGACTACAGACACAGAAGAAAATATAAAGCTGAGGATGGCCAGGAAGGCGGTAAAAAACGCTGCCATGGTGCAGACGGTAAGGATGTGGTCCTGAAGGTTCCGGAAGGTACGGTGATCATGGATGCGGAATCCGGCAAGGTCATCGCGGATATGTCCGGTGAGAATCGCAGACAGATCGTATTAAAAGGCGGTCGTGGTGGAAAAGGCAATCAGCACTATGCAACAGCTACCATGCAGGTACCGAAATATGCCCAGCCTGGACAGCCGGCTCAGGAACTTGAGGTTCTCCTTGAGCTTAAAGTGATCGCAGATGTTGGTCTGGTAGGATTTCCGAATGTTGGTAAATCTACTTTTCTTTCCCGTGTGACAAATGCACAGCCGAAGATCGCCAACTATCATTTTACAACGTTGAGCCCTAATCTTGGAGTTGTAGATACTGATAACGGCGGCTTTGTTATCGCTGATATCCCGGGACTGATCGAAGGTGCATCGGAAGGTGTGGGACTTGGACATGAATTCCTCCGTCATATTGAGCGTACACGAGTTATCATCCACATTGTAGATGCCGCTTCCGTAGAAGGTCGTGATCCAGTGGAGGATATTCACAAGATCAATAAAGAACTGGAGGCCTACAATCCGGAAATTGCAGCAAGACCGCAGGTGATCGCAGCCAACAAGATTGACTGTATTTTTGATGATGGCGAAGAAAGCCCTATTGATCAACTGAAAGCAGAATTTGAGCCACAGGGTATTTCGGTTTATCCAATCTCAGCCGTTACCGGGCAGGGTGTCAGAGAACTCCTTTTCCATGTGAAAGAGCTTCTGGATAAGAGCCCGATGAAACCGGTAGTGTTTGAACAGGAATTCTTCCCGGAAGATGTTCTTGTAAATGAAAATCTTCCGTTTACTGTGGAGCGCAGCGAGGAAGATCCGGAAGTATTCCTTGTGGAAGGTCCTAAGATTGAAAAAATGCTTGGCTATACAAATCTGGATTCTGAGAAGGGATTTGCCTTCTTCCAGAAATTCCTGAAAGAGGGCGGTATCCTGGAGGAACTGGAAAAAGCCGGTATCCAGGAAGGCGATACGGTTCGTATGTATGGCTTTGATTTTGATTATTATAAATAAGAGGTATGACAATGACAAGTAAGCAGAGAGCATATTTAAAAGGCCTTGCCATGACAATGGATCCGATCCTTCAGCTTGGCAAGGGTGGTCTTACTCCTGAAAATACCGCTGCTGTTGAGGAAGCTCTTGCAGCAAGAGAGCTGATCAAGATCAGCGTTCTTCAGAACTGTCTGGAGGATCCACGTGAAATGGCACAGGTTCTTGCAGAGAGAACAAGATCTCAGGTAGTACAGGTGATCGGTAAAAAGATCGTTCTCTACAGAGAAGGTAAAAAGGACAAGAAAAAAATCATTCTTCCGTAATTTCGGGAGGTTATAAATGAGCAAAGCAACAAAAAAAATAGGAATCATGGGTGGTACTTTTGATCCCATTCATATGGGGCATTTGATCCTGGGAGAAAAAGCCTATGAACAGCTTGAGCTTGATAAAGTTTTGTTCATGCCCTGCGGAAATCCACCTCATAAACGGAACCGTAAGGGCAGAGCGACTGATGAACAGCGTGCGGAAATGGTGCGTCTTGCCATAGAGGATAATCCTCACTTTGAGCTGTCTCTGATCGAGATGCATGAGGAAGGCTATACGTATACTTACCGGACTCTGGAACAGCTGAATAAAGCGAATCCGGACACAGAGTATTATTTTATCATCGGTGCAGATTCGCTTTTTAATTTTGATACCTGGATGGAACCGGAACGCATTTGTCAGGAAGCAGTACTGGTAGTGGCAACCAGAGATCATACTCCATTGAAGGAACTTGATCAGCAGATGCAACTTCTGTCACAGAAGTATAACGGGAATTTTATTCGACTGGATACCATGAATATTGATGTTTCCAGTGAGCTGCTCCGTTCCTGGCATGAAAGCGGGCAGAGTCTCCGCTATTATGTTCCCCAGCCTGTGATTTCCTATATTGAGAAAAACGATATCTATAAAGGAAATGATTCAGATGGGAAAATATGATTTTATCAAGATAAAAAAGAAACTTTCCAAATATCTGGATGAGGCCAGATTTGAGCATACAATGGGGGTTATGTACACTTGTGCTGCGCTTGCCATGGTTTATGATTATGATCTGGAGGATGCACAGGCTGCAGGACTTCTTCATGACAGTGCAAAGTGTATTCCTAATAAAAAGAAACTGAAGCTGTGCAGCCAGCATGATATTCCGGTATCAGATTTTGAAAAGGATCATCCGTTTCTTCTTCATGCCAAACTGGGGGCTTATGTGGCCAGCAGTAAATATGATATTAAAGACGAAGAGATCCTGACAGCGATCACTTATCATACAACAGGAAGACCGGGAATGAGCCTTCTTGAGAAGATCGTATATATTTCAGACTATATTGAACCAATGCGTGACAAAGCTCCGAATCTTGCGAAGGTGCGAAAGATTGCTTTTGAAGATCTGGATGAGTGTATGTATGAGATTTTAAAGGATACACTGGAATATCTGGAGGAAAATCCCAAGGAAATTGACAGTACGACCAGGGATGCTTATGTTTATTATAAAGAACTCCATGACAGAAAAATGCAGGATGCAGCCAACAGACAGGAGGATTAAAATTCTATGAGTATCGAAAAAGAGATGGTCCGGATCGCCTGCAAGGCACTGGATGATAAAAAAGCAAAGGATATCAAGATCATTGATATCCATGAGGTTTCCGTGATCGCAGATTATTTTGTGATCGCAAGTGCTTCCAACCAGAATCAGGTACAGGCAATGGTTGACAATGCAGATGAAATGCTTGGCCGTGCCGGATATGAAGCAAAACAGATCGAGGGAACCAGAAACTCCAGCTGGGTCCTCATGGATTACGGTGACATGATCATCCATATCTTTGATGAGGAGAACAGACTTTTCTACGATCTTGAGAGGATTTGGAGAGACGGCAAGATTCTTGATGCGGAAGAATTTCTTGGTGAGAATGAGTAAAATTTGTTATATTGGTTTACTGTAAAAATATTATGTGAACTAAATAAGAAGAAATCAAAAAGCAGAAGTTTTCTGCTGAAAAAGAAAAGAGAGATATCTTTGTGGGGCTGTACAGCTACCTTAAAGATATCTCTCTTTTTAGATCACATTATATTGGGATCTGTTGTTTATATTTTCATGAAAAAAAACGAAATACACCAAATACTTTGCCGAGGATCTGCAGATTACCGGTGATGATGATCGGTTCCATATTGTCGTTCTCCGGCTGAAGTCGATAATAACCATTTTCTTTGTAGAAAGTCTTAACTGTTGCAGAATCATCGATCAGAGCAACTACCATGTCGCCGTTTTCTGCTGTTGCCTGCTGCTTTACAAGAACCTGATCTCCATCAAAAATACCTGCATTGATCATACTGTCGCCTTTGACAGTCAGCATGAAACTTTGTTCATTGGGCATATATTCAGCCGGGATCGGAAAGTAAGCATCGATATTTTCAACTGCCAGGATCGGCTGTCCGGCAGCAACAGTGCCTACAAGAGGAACATTAATAACCTCGCGGCGGACCAGATTGAAATTATCATCAATGATCTCGATCGCACGGGGTTTGGTGGCATCTCTGCGGATATATCCGTTTTTTTCCAGAGCTTCCAGATGGGAGTGAACGGAAGATGTGGATTTCAGGTTTACTGCTTCACAGATTTCACGGACGGAGGGCGGAAAACCTCTGTTAAGGATCTCATTTTTCATATAATCCAGTATTTCCTGCTGCTTTTTACTGATTCTGCCATATGTCATGTGTACTTACCTCCCTGGGTTGATTTTATCTGCTGTCGACCATAATATGACAGCATCACGAAATTATATTTTGAATAGTATAACATACTTTTGAAAAAATGGCAAACGGATATTCGGAAAATATGTTCGCACGTTTTAAAGCTTGTATTCATTTAAATAAAATGTTACAATAAAACGAACTTTAAGAGATGAACGATGTAAAGGAGGCATTCATTTGCCGGATAATAAAGTACATTCCGGAAAAACTCCGGGATTCTTAGCAAAGCTTCGTAAAATTTTTGGTCTGAACATTGGAACTGTAATGTTCGGAGCAATTTTTATCTATATGATCTTTAGTGTGATTCTTTATCTTACAGCTTCTCATATGGAATCTTATCAGGTTCCCTCCGGTCCGTTATCCATGAATGAGACATACACAGGGCTGGCGATCATGACAGAGAACGTAGTGCAGGCAGATGCGGGCGGTTACGTTACATATTACGCAAGGGAAGGTACCAAGATCAATGCCAACGGTGCTGTCTACAGCCTGAACAGTTCAAGATCTGCAGACAATGTAACCTCTCTGAGCAGAGAGGATCTGGCGGATATACGCAGTAATATGCAAAGCTTTTCCAAAGGATTTGATCCCAGCAAATTCAACAGTGCCTATAGTTTTAAATATCAGCTCAATGGAAGCATCCTTCAGTATGCTTCAGACAGTTCGGGAGCTTCTTCTGCAAGCACGACGTCTGAAGATGGAGAGGAAGCCACAGTTACAACAATAGTTTCCAGTGATCCGAATATCCGCCGCGCGCAGACAGACGGGATCATCCTGTATTCTACAGATGGCTACGAAACCAAAACCGTTGATAATGTCACAGCTGCTGATTTTGATCAGAATTCCTATCAGGAAACGGATCTGAAAACAGATGGACAGATAAAGGCCGGAGATGATATTTATACGATCATTACAGATGAACGCTGGAGTCTTTTGATTCCTTTAAGTGAGAAGCAGGCTGCTAATCTGAAGGAGCGTACATCGATCCGTGTCAAGTTCCTGAAAGATGATCTGACGCAGACAGGAGACTTTTCGATCATGGAGATCGATGGGGCTAAATACGGTAAGATTGATTTTAATAAGGGACTGATTCGATATGCGTCAGACCGGTTTCTGGAAATAGAACTTGTCACGAACAATGTGACAGGTTTAAAGATCCCGTTATCTTCTATCGTAACGAAGGAGTTTTATGCAATACCTTCCAAATATCTTACGACGGATGATGAAACACAGCAATCCGGATTTATGCTTTCCGGCAGAAATAAAAAAGGCGACAGTACGACAACCTTTGTCAGTGCCGGTATCTATGGCCGTGATGAGATCACAGACAAAGAAACACAGGAAACAAGCTATATTTATTACGTAGACAAGAATAAATTTAAAGAAGGCGATGCTCTTGTTGAGCCGGATAGTGGAGAGAAGTTTATCATCGGAGATACAGAAGTTCTGGAGGGAGTTTTCTGTGTCAATCAGGGATATGCGGTATTTCGCCGGATCGAGATCCTGGATGAAAATGAGGAATATGCGGTTGTATCAAAGGAAACCTATAATGGGCTTGTCCGATATGACCGTATTGTGAAAAATGCAGATAAAGTAAGTGAACAGGATATACTTTACTAATTAAAGGAGGATTTATATCATGGTAGCGGAAAATTTGGCACAGGTGCAGAAAAATATTAATGAATCCTGCAATAAAATTAACAGAGATCCGAATGAAGTCACACTGATCGCAGTAAGCAAAACCAAACCGGTGGAGATGCTGAAGGAGGCTTATGATGCCGGAGCACGTGTCTTTGGAGAGAACAAAGTGCAGGAGATCGTGGATAAATATGATCAGATGCCTTCAGATGTCAAATGGCATATGATCGGACATCTTCAGCGTAATAAAGTAAAATATATTGTGGATAAAGTTGCAATGATCCATTCTGTAGATTCGCTTCGCCTGGCCGAGACGATTGAAAAAGAAGCAGCGAAAAAAGCGGTTATTGTTCCGATCCTTATAGAAGTAAATGTAGCGCAGGAAGAAAGTAAATTTGGTTTGAAACCGGAAGAAGTTTTACCGCTTATAGAACAGATCTCAGATTTTTCACACATTCAGATAAAGGGGCTCATGACAATTGCTCCCTATGTTGATAATGCAGAGGAAAATCGCGAAATTTTCCGTGAACTTAAGAAATTAAGTGTTGACATTGCTGCTAAAAACATTAATAATGTTACTATGAGTGTTCTGAGTATGGGAATGACCGGAGATTACATGGTTGCCGTGCAGGAGGGCGCTACGATGGTGCGTGTAGGCACTGGTATTTTTGGTGCAAGAAATTACGCATTATAAGACTAATAAGATTGGAGATTTAAAATGGGCGTTTTAGACAAGTTTTTAGATGCCATCAAACTGAACGACGATTATGACGATGACGAATTGTTAGATGATAGCCTTCTTGAGGATGAGGACGATTATGACGACGATTTCCTCGATGAAGATGATGATATGGAAGAGAAACCAAAGAAGAAATTTTTTGAGAAATTTTCCAAGAAAAAAAATGACGAGGAAGAGGATTTTCTGGAGGATGAGCCGGAAGATGAAACGGTTAAGGCACCTGTTGCCAAGTCATCTGCAAAGACAGCTGCAGCCAAGGCCCCGGCAAGGCAGGAACGTATTTCCAGACCGGCACCTTCTTCCAAGATTACCCCAATGCGTACAAGCAAGCGTTCTTCCCAGGCTGCAAATATGGAAGTTTGTGTGATCAAGCCTACAACCATGGAGGAAGCAAGAGAAATTGCGGATACACTGGTCGATAATTCTACCGTGATCCTGAATCTTGAAGGAATCGATGTGGAGCTTGCACAGAGGATCATCGATTTTACTTCCGGTGCATGTTATTCACTTGGAGGAAGCCTTCAGCAGGTATCCAGCTATATTTTTGTACTTGGACCATATAATGTAGATATTACAGGTGATCTTCAGAATATCCTTGGCGGTTCTGTGCCGTCTGTTAGAGTGGGTTATTAACCTCATGGATAAAGAAGAACTTTTTGTTAAGAGAATCCGTGAACTGGCAAATCTGGCCTATCAGAGAGATATTACCACATTTACGGATTTTCTTAATTTAAATGAACGGAATATTTTAAACAGTCAGAATTTTCATAAGCTGGGTGTTACAGCGGAAGGTTTTGGCGGATATGAGAATGCAGAGCGTCAGATGGTAGCCTTTCACCCTGATGCTCTTGCTTTTACATGGGATTATCCCATTGATTGTATCCGGCTTGAGCCAAAAGCAGTGAAATTTTCAGAAGATCTGACACATCGAGATTATTTGGGAGCGATCCTGAATCTTGGGGTTGACAGGAGTGTTGTTGGGGATATTCTTATAGAAGATCATACTGCGAGCTTTTTCTGTCTGCGTCAGATGACAGATTTTTTTCTGGAGAATCTGTGTCGTGTAAGACATACCACAGTTATGGCGTCGAAGATAGAAGATCCGGGTGATCTTCCGAGGCCGGAACTGAAACCAGTTAGTGGAACCTGTGCGTCCGTACGCCTGGATTCTCTGATCGCACTGGCTTTTGGGACTTCCAGAAGCAGTATTGTGCATTGTATTGAAGAAGGGCTTGTTTTTGTAAATGGAAAACTGATCACATCCAATGGTTATGAGCCCAAAGAGGGAGACATCATATCCGTTCGGAAAAAGGGACGTTTTATTTATGATGGAGTATCCCGTCAGACAAAAAAAGGACGTCTTGGGGTACGGATTCTGCTTTATATCTGAACAGCTAGGAGGAAAACGCAATGAAAGCATCAAAATTACTTGTAAAACGAGAAGGTGATTTTCATTATCCCATCTGTTTTGAAGAAGATTTTTCTAATCTGGCACAGGTTATGAAGGAAGAAGGACTTGTTGACAGAAAAATCTGCATTGTAACAGATTCTAATGTGGGACCACTGTATGAAGAATCTGTAAAACAGGTTTTAAGTGAGGTAAGTTCCGATATTTCTGTGTTCACCTTTGAGGCAGGAGAAAAAAACAAAAACCTTAATACCGTTTCGGCATTGTATCAGGCCCTGATCCAAAATGGTCTTGACCGAAAAAGTCTGCTTGTTGCATTAGGCGGTGGTGTGGTAGGCGACCTTACCGGATTTGGCGCGGCAACTTATCTCAGGGGGATTGACTTCATTCAGGTACCGACAACACTGCTTGCACAGGTAGACAGCAGCGTTGGCGGAAAAACCGGCGTAGATTTTCAGCAGTACAAAAACATGGTAGGAGCTTTTCACCAGCCACGTCTTGTATATATGAATCTAAGCACTCTTTCTTCGCTTCCGGCAGAACAGTTTGCCTGCGGAATGGGTGAGATCTTAAAAACAGGATTGATCTGTGATGGAGATTTTTTCCGCTATGTATGCTGTGAGCAGAAAGAGATCAAAAAGCTGGATATGGAACAGATTGCCAGAATGGTACGCAGATGCTGTGAGATCAAAGCAGGCGTTGTGGAGCGTGATCCTAAGGAACAGGGAGAGCGTGCGCTTCTTAACCTGGGACATACTGTGGGGCATGCAGTAGAAAAACTTAAGAATTTCACCCTGCTCCACGGACAGTGTGTGGGAGTCGGACTGGTAGCAGCGGCATATCTTTCCATGAAACGAGGACTTCTGACCAAAGAAGAATATCAGGAAATCTGCCAGGGATGTTCGGATTACGATCTTCCGGTGCATGTAGATGGTCTTATCCCGGAAGAAGTTCTTTCCGCAACAAAGAAAGACAAAAAAATGGAACAGGGACATATCAGGTTTATCTTGATGGATGGTATCGGAAAAAGCTTTATCGACAAAACAGTTACCGATGAAGAAATGCTTTCCTGTATTCAGGAGATAACTCTATGATCAGTCGTGTTAACCATCATCAGAAAATGTCTTTTAGTAAGTGTATGTCGGGGGACATTTTTTTGCTGATCTTACTCGTGGCTGCGGATCAGGGAGCAAAATGGCTGTCATATCTGTATCTGAAAGGACAACCATCGGTTTCGCTGATTCCCGGTGTACTTGAACTTCATTATCTCTATCCGGAAAACAGGGGAATTGCGTTTGGAATGTTTCAGGGAAGTGTACTCTTTTTTGCCATTGTGAGTGTACTGTTTCTGGGAGTGATCCTCTATGCATGGATCCGTATTCCGAAAGAGCGGTTTTATCTGCCGTTGCTCACCATTGCTACAGTACTTGCAGCTGGTGCACTGGGAAATTTTATTGATCGTTTTTTCAGAGGGTATGTGATCGATTTTATCTATTTCTCCCTGATCGATTTTCCGGTATTTAATCTTGCGGATGTTTATGTGGTTGTAAGTGGAATTTTTCTGATCCTGTTTGTATGCACGAAATACAGAGATGATGATTTTGCGTTTCTGAATATCAAACAGTGATCCGGGCAGAGATATAATGCATTTGTCTGTTCTTGTAGGAGATATAAATGGAAATATATGATTATACAGTAGAAAAAGAAGAATCAGGTATACGAATCGACCGCTATCTTGCTGAGAAAGACAGCGGTCTTTCCAGGTCTTTCCTTCAGAAACTTCTGAAAGAAGGACAGATTACCGTGGGAGAGAAGGCTGCCAAATCTAATTATAAGGTCCGTGAAAATGACAGGATCCATCTGGAGATCCCGGATTCCAGTGAGCCGGATATCGTTCCGGAGGATATTCCGCTGGATATTCTTTACGAGGATGAAGATGTACTGATCGTTAATAAGCCCAAAGGGATGGTTGTACATCCTGCAGCCGGGCATTATCAGGGAACACTGGTCAATGCAGTTATGGCACATTGTGGTGACAGCCTTTCCGGTATTAACGGAGTGATGCGGCCTGGAATTGTCCACAGAATTGATAAGGATACCACCGGGGCACTGTTGGTATGCAAAAATGATATTGCTCACCGGGATCTGGCAGAACAGCTGAAATGTCACAGTATCCGCAGACGCTACCGGGCAGTTGTGCAGGGAAATCTGAAAGAGGATGAGGGAACAATAGAGGGACCTATTGGACGGCATCCGACAGATCGTAAAAAAATGGCTATCAATCATAAAAATGGTAAAGATGCAATAACACATTACAAAGTGCTGGAACGTTTTGGCGAGGCCACGTATGTGGAATGTCGTCTTGAAACAGGACGTACCCACCAGATCCGTGTGCACATGGCCAGTATCGGACATCCGCTTCTTGGGGACACGGTGTATGGTTCATCCAGAAATCCCTATCATCTGGAGGGACAGGCACTTCATGCAATGATCCTTGGATTTGTTCATCCACGTACCGGGGAATATATGGAATTTACAGCCCCACTTCCGGAATATTTTGTTAAATTGCTGACAAAATTGCGAAAATAGCTGGAAAACTTGTGGAATATAGTGTATAATAACTATATTAAAGAGGAAGCGGAGTTAATATTTGCAAATTCGCTGAATCTGAGCAGAAAGGATGTGGCTGTTATGAGTAACAATACAACAAGTTCTATTATTACTATCGGTCGTAAATATGGCAGCGCCGGAAGACAGATCGGCCAGGAAGTTGCTAAATATTTTGGAATCAAATGCTATGATAAAGAGCTGCTGGAGCACGCAGCCAATGACAGTGGGATCTGCAAGGAGCTGTTTGAGCATCATGATGAGAAGCCAACAAACAGTTTTCTTTATTCTCTTGTAATGGATACTTATTCATTTGGGTATTCCTCAGCCGGATTTACAGACATGCCTATGAACCATAAGATTTTTCTTGCACAGTTTGAGGCAATCAAGAAGTTGGCTTCAGAAGGTCCCTGTGTAATGGTCGGCAGATGTGCGGATTATGCACTTGCAGATAATCCGGATTGTTTCAGTGTATTTGTTCATGCAAACCTTGACTGGCGTATCAACCGTATTGCTCAGAAATACAATAAAAATGCCAAAGAGGCCAAGGATATGATCAACAAAACAGACAAAAGCCGTTCCAGCTACTATAATTATTATACCAACAAGAAATGGGGATCTGCGGACAGCTATAATCTTTGTCTGGATAGCAGCAAGCTTGGCATTGATGGAACTGCGAAGGCAATTATCGAAGCCATTCACATTTATGACAGCCTGAAAAAATAAACATCAGATTTTTAGGCACCCTGCCATTTTATGGCGGGGTGTTTTCTGCATCAGCGCGATACCCTGAAGTCGGAATTTATCTTTGCAGGTTATTGGAAAATAATGTTTATGTTTTTTTTTAGACACAAACCAGAGATGCTATGTTATAATCACCTGGTGGAGGAAATTACTATGAAAATTCGTTGGAACCATCGTTATGTGCAGTTAGGTGTGACTGCATTTCTGGTTATTGCTGCCAGTATTTTATTTTATTACGGGATTTTCCATATGAAATCTCTGATCACCGGAATTAAAACATTTTTCGGTATTATGGCGCCAATCATTTACGGAGCTGCCATAGCATATCTGCTAACCCCCATTGTTAATTTTCTGGAGCGGAAGATCATTTTTCCGATTTTTGAAAAAAGGAATAAAACACTTCAGAAAAAGGGGAGGAAAGTAGTACGCTGGATCTGTGTGATCCTTTCTGTATTTCTTATGTTTCTGGTCATTTATGCCCTTGTCATGATGATCCTTCCTCAATTGATTCGAAGCATCATGAATATTATCTACAGTTTTCCTCATTATGTAAGTGTAGTGGAAAACTGGTTAAATTCCGTCGTGGAAAAGGGATGGAAACTGAATCCGGATATGATCAGCCAGATCAATCAGTATTCCAGCAGATTACAGGAGTATCTGACAAATACGATCCTTCCCCAGATGCAGTTTATGATGAAAAATATATCCGCAAGCTTTCTGGATCTTCTTGTTTTTCTGAAGAATTTCCTTATTGGAGCGATCGTATCTCTTTATATACTGGCGGATAAAGAGGGATTTGTTGCCAAGGCAAAAATGGCTGTTTATGCAGTTCTTCCAACCAAATGGGCAACCTTTCTTGTTCATTCCATGCGTTTTACGCATAAAACCTTTGGTGGATTTATCAGCGGAAAGATCCTGGATTCCGCAATTATCGGTGTATTGTGTTATGTTGGAACATCGATCATCGGAACCCCATATGCGATTCTGGTCAGTGTGATCGTCGGTGTTACAAATGTTATTCCGTTTTTCGGGCCATATCTGGGAGCAGTTCCATGTATTCTTCTTATTTTGCTGGTAGATCCCATTCAGAGTTTGTATTTCCTGCTCTTTATTCTGATTCTTCAGCAGTTTGACGGAAATATCCTTGGACCAAAGATCCTGGGTGAGTCGACCGGACTGTCCAGCTTTATGGTTATTGTTGCAATCATGGTCGGTGGTGGTTTATTTGGAGTTCCGGGAATGATCGTTGGAGTTCCGGTATTTGCTGTGCTGAATGCTGCCGTATGGAAGCTGATCGGACGTAGTCTTGATGAAAAAGATATGTCTGCAGATGCTGAGTTTTATAGAGATATTGATTGTGTAGACCCCGTTTCCGGAAAGGTCCTGCCAATGCCGGTGAAAAAAAACGTATCAAAAGTACAGGAAGTAACAAAAGCGGAAAAAAACAGAATCTGGTCCGGGGCTTGGGATGAAATTAAACGAATGTTTACATTTTTAGTTAAATTTATTCAGGCGAAATATATAGGCTTTCGATTGAAGCAGAAAAACAGACGGAGACGGAGGAAGAACAGGTTATGAAATTTGTAATTCAGCGTGTAAATCATGCAGAAGTCAAAGTAGACGGAGAAATTGTCGGAAAAATCGGAAAAGGGTTTCTTGTTCTGATCGGCGTTGGCCGTGAGGACACCAAAGAGGATGCAGACTGGTATCTGAAAAAACTTTTGGGACTTCGTATTTTTGAGGATGAAAATGGAAAGACCAATTTGTCTCTGGCGGATGTAAACGGGGAATTGCTTTTGGTTTCACAGTTTACCTTATATGCAAACTGCCGTAAGGGAAACCGTCCAAGCTTTATAGAAGCCGGTGCACCGGATGAAGCAAATAAATTATATGAATATATTATTTCGGAAGCCAGTAAACAGGTTCCGGTTGTGGAACACGGAATTTTTGGTGCAGATATGAAAGTATCTTTGGAAAATGACGGACCGTTTACCGTTATTTTTGATGAAAACCTCAGAGGGTAACGACAAATAATAATAAAAAGTGCTTCCATAAGGAGGTACTTTATTTACTTGAAAATTTATCAAAAACAGGCAATTTTGCAGGAAGTAGCTGTTTATACTACCTATCTATTTGAAAAACTCGGGTTTGTCGTATAGATATAGATGAGTGTAAAACCACTTCTTTTAACAGGTGTTTCAGGTATTTCCTGCAAATTATGTAAAATTTATATATTAAGGAGTTTTTATGGATAACAAAATTACTTACCACGAACAAAATGACATTGACAATACTTTAAAACTCCGTGAGGTTTTAAAAACGCTTCCGCCATTTTGCAGGGATTATTTCCGGGCTATCGATGCAACGACTACAACCAAGACCAGAATTTCCTATGCATATGATATTCGTATATTTTTCCAGTTTTTACTGGAGCAAAATCCAATGTTCAAAGACAAAACCATGTCGGATTTCACAGTTGATGTTCTGGATCAGATCAAAGCTGTTGATCTTGAGGAATATGAAGAATTTCTCAAAGTTTATAAATCCGCCGACTCTTCCAAAACGGAAACAAATGGTGAACGTGGCGTCAAACGTAAAATTTCTGCTTTAAGAAGTTTTTATGCTTACTATTATAAACATGAAATGATCACCACCAACCCGTCTGTTCTGATCGATGTGCCCAAGATCCATGAAAAGAATATTATTCGTCTGGATACAGATGAGGTTGCCATGCTGCTGGATTATATTGAGCATTGCGGAGATACGCTGACCGGGCAGAAACGGATGTACCATGAAAAAACGAAGGACAGAGATCTTGCTATTGTTACTCTCCTTCTTGGTACCGGGATCCGAGTATCGGAATGTGTCGGACTGGATGTTGAGGATGTAGATTTCAAGAACAATGGAATCAAAGTTACCCGGAAAGGCGGAAATGAAATGGTTGTATACTTTGGTCCTGAAGTAGAAAAAGCGTTGAAGAAATATCTGGAAGTCAGGGAGAATATTACGCCTCTGGCAGGCCATGAGCACGCTCTCTTCTATTCTACCCAACGCCGCCGGATCGGTGTTCAGGCTATCGAGAATCTGGTTAAAAAATATGCCAGGGAGATCACAACTACAAAAAAGATCACCCCACATAAGCTTCGCAGCACCTATGGTACTGCCCTGTACCAGGAAACCGGTGATATTTACCTTGTAGCGGATGTTTTGGGTCATAAGGATGTCAATACTACCAAGAAGCATTATGCGGCTCTGGATGATGCCAGACGGCGTCAGGCGGCCAAGGCGGTACGTCTCCGCGAGGACTGAGATCTGGCATTGAGAAACAGCTTTTTGGTATAAAGCTATATAGTGAACCAGATGCTTTTATGTGCTTCCCTGTGTATGATATATAAAGATAGAAAGAAAGGGAGCTGATTTACATAATTATTATTACGTAAACTAACTCCCATTTTTGTATTAATTATATTCAATTTATATCCATACTCAAAACCGATAGTATTATTTGTCAAAATCTGTCTCGAATACACCCTCCGGAGTGCGCATGGTAAGAACACCCAGATTAAATTCACTGTCCATAATTGAGATATGATATTCAAAGATCACATCATCATCAAATTTGGAAAGCAGCACATAGCTTCCATTCTCTTTCCCATCGATCTGATCGCAGATGTCGTCGTAAACATCCTCTCCGGAAATCTTTCGCGGGTATCCGCTTGCCTTGATCTTCTCTTCGATCGCTTTATATAATTCTTCCATACCTTATCCATATCCTTTCTGAAATTAATTGGCTGATAAACCAGATATGTTTTTATCATACCAGATTTATCAGCAAAAATCAGCAAATATTTGGTTGTTTCTGATAAAGTTTCAGATAGGAGTACAGTTATATAATATAAAACTGTGTAGCCGAAGAATTTATTTTTTCTCGTAAAGGAATTCTTCCGGCAAAGTTACTTTGAAATCTTTTGCAAGAGCACGGAAGTCATTCGGTGTGATGGTCTGCAGTTTCTGCGGAGCCATGGATAAGATCTTAACCAGGATCTCTGCGGATTTTTCAACGGTATGAAGAAGTCCGAAGGTCAGGTCAAAATCCTCGCCTGAGCAGAACATACCATGATGCGCCCAGATAACCACATCATATTTTTTCATCAGTTCAGCGGTTTTGACAGCGATATCTCTTCCGCCTGGAACCATCCATCCGATAACTCCCACACCATCCGGAAATACTACCGGACACTCTGTTGCAGATTCCCAGAGTTCACGGGTGAATACTTTGTCATCCAGAGGAAGAACAAAGGTAAGTGCAATGGTATTGGTGGTATGTGCATGATAAATAACACGATGTCTTCCGTTGGTAAGTTTTTTCTTTACTTCATGGTTCATCAGATGAGTTGGAAGCTCACTGGTCGGACGACCGCCTTCCACAAGACCCCAGCGGATACGGTAGTTGGTTCCTGTCTCATCAAGCTCGATGATCGCAAGACATACTTCCGGGTCAACGATGATATTACGGAAGTATTTTCCGCTTCCTGTTACCAGAAAAAACTCTCCGGCAAGTCCCGGAACCTCAACACCGATAGGGGTCCATTCTCCTGGCGCGTTCAGTCGTGGACGGATCATCTCTACTTCTTCTGCTTTCAGACGATAACTTAAGTTTCCACCGTTTCTCTCGTGCCATCCCTGTTGATATCCATCGTCTGCCATTTTGATAAAGCCCTGTACGAATTTAGATTCAAGAATTTTCATAATATATTTCCTCCGTGTTTAAATGTGGTTTGTTGTTGCGTTTGCGATTGCTTCAATATGCTTTCTTGTTGTTTGTGACTTTATTATATGCCCGATTATGTGGATTTGTAAAGGGCTTTTTTGAAAAAATATCAATAAATCCACATGTAAAATGCAAAAAAACTTGTAAACATTCAATAAACCACATAAAAATAAACATAAAGCAACAAAAAGCACGAGTGGTCAATAGTAATGACATGTACATTGAATGTGGTTTGATGTTGCTTTGTGATGTGGGATTTATAGTATGGTAGATAAACTTGGAACGCCGAAGAATTGTAAGAAAAGAAAAACAGGAACATTTCCGTATTCTGTACCTTAGATACTCACACGAAAATATTCCTGCTGGTTTAAAAAAGATTTTTATTTTATTTTTTCGGAAGCATACTGAGATAAGAAGTCTGTACAGTGTCCGACATGTGATATCCCAATATGGCAAGCAGATCTTCCATTTTGGATAAAATTTCTTTCCGCTCACTTTCCTGCTCTGCGATCACCTCAAGCTCCAGAAAGTCTCCAAGTCCCTCTACCTGATCCAGACAGGCGGTAAATCTGCCACATTTCATATACTTTCGCGTTTTCATGACAGATGCTACCGGAGAAAAATCCAAATGGATGAGAATATTTTTAAGCACTTCTGCATCGGATACTTCTGTTTCCAGTTCCATTCGGGACATGGAGATTTTATCCAGTTTGGGCCCCTTAAAATTAATCTGAGTCTTAGAAATACCGGATCTGCAGTCTGTGCTTGTTCGGATACGCAGTGCTTCATCACGTTTTTTTACATCATGATAGACACTGTTAAAATAGGTATCTTCTTCCTGGATCTGTGCTGTCTCCTGAAATCCCTGATCTGTCAGAAATTTCAGGGTTTCCTTAAGATTCTTTAATGGAAGCTTGATCTCAATTTCAAACTGGGCCATGTGATTACTTCAGAATTTCTGCTTTTTTGTTCAGAAGTGCTTCGCAGGCTGCACATGCTGGGCAGTCACAGTATTTTGCACCGGAAGCTTTGATCTCCTCAGCATGAGCCAGGATCTTTTTTGCGTCATCTGCGCCAAATACCTGTGCGCCCATGTCAGAACCTGCAAAAGAGATCAGTCCGTCGATGGGCATGATATCTGCTTCCAGCTCTTTTACGTAAGCAGTTGCCGCATCTGCTTCTTTCTCAGTTCCTGCCGCATCCAGATAATTCTGTGCCGCTTCTTTTACTTCTTTGCATGCAGATGGTGCCTGAAGAAGATCCTGTGTTAATTCTTTAATTGTTTTTGCCATGATAATTTCTCCCTTCTGATCATAGCACTCCCAGAAATTACTGCATCAAGTTCAGCTGTGCAGAACATGAATGGTTGGAAGTGCTGTAATAACAGATAAAATCTGCCTGTTATGTATTGATAACAATATCATACCACAACCCTGGATTATTTGCAGAAAATATTGAGACGTTTTTTATAAAGGCATGCAGGAACATCCGATTCCCAGTCCGTCCGGGCCAATATGGCAGGAAAGTCCAAGGGAAAGATCATCACACATCACATCCATTCCCGGAAAGCTTTCCCGGATCTGTGAGATCCAGTCTGCGGTAACTTCCGCAGTGCTGCTGGAGGCAGCCATAAGATATACTTTTCCGGCATATCCAGGTCTTCATGAAACAGTTCTCCATTCAGATAAAAAGGCATGGGAAGGACATGAATATCCAGTTCCTCTGCTTCTTGTTTTAAAATGCCACTGTGGCTGTCAGCCATGATTCCAATTTTTTTCATTTTCCATTTATCTCCTGCGTAATTTATGAATGTGTTTCGCAACGCGGTTCTTTTTTATAAAGAGCTACACTTTCCCGGAAGCGTTTTTTGTTCAGCTCCCGCATCTGGGAAACCTCGTTTTTCTTTACGAAACCATGACTTTCCATAAAGGTTCTTTGATCCAGCTGGTCCATATATATGGAATAATCCGTATCCTTCTCTGTTGAAATCTGTTTGAGAAGCCCGGTACCGATTCCGTTTCTGCGGTAATCTTTGCTTACATAAAGAAAGAGGATATTTCCGGGAGTCGGTTTCTCCGGGGAAACAGTCAATTGTTTTTTCATATCCTGAAGTTTGTTAAAATGCTCCAGATTCTTCCGGCCTTCCTTAGTAAACTTCAGGCGCAGGAAATGATAGCCTTTTTTCAAACGGAAAACCGGGGCAAAATGGCCATGAGATTCTTTACCGGTAATGAGCACCCCAACTACCTGATCACGGTAGGTTGCCACGGTAACGCTATCTCTGTATATCATATAGGTGTAAAAGAAAAGTCTGGTCAGACGTTTTTCGGTATGTGTTTCCTCAAACTCCCAGCGGTCTTTATAATTTCTTCGGATAAATTCCCGGATCATTGAAAAATCTTCCTTTTCTGCTTTCCGGTAGGCAGGTGCTTTTTTTAATAACATAGTCCATATCTCCTGTATTTTTTCATAAATAACTATCCTATACTTTAAAAGATGATCTGCAACTTAACATCAACTGTTTCTCAACAATTGTTGAAGTTTATGAAAAAGTTTATATAAAATAAAAAAACAACGGAAGAACCTCATGAAAAATAAGGTGTCCGCTGTTTTTTGGTTTTATGGATATGTGTAAAATATTTGTTTTACAGTATAACAGTAAAACGACAGCCGCTTCCGGGAATATTTTCCACGGAAACGGTTCCCATACACAGGTTCAGGATCTGTTTTACAAGGGCAAGTCCAAGACCGTTTCCCTCCTGTTTATGGGAACTGTCGCCCTGGTAAAATTTGTCAAAGATATGTTTCATGGAGTATTCACTGATCTGGGGGCCTTCGTTTTCTATGGAAAAACGGATCTTTTCTCCTTCCGGCATCATCCGGATATAGATCGTACCACCACAGGGACTGAATTTGATAGCATTGGAAAGCAGATTGTCCCATACATGACAGATGAGATTTTCGTTTCCAAGATACTCCACATCCATCATGTCCACATCAAATTCAATTTCTTTTTCTGACCATTTCGGTTCCATCATAACAATGGATTGTCGGATCTGCTCATCCAGACGATACCAGTTCTGACGGGTCTGGATCGACTGGTGTTCGATCTTGGACAGCAGCAGGATATTTCCTGCCAGGTGGGAAAGCCTTCTGGTGTTAAAAAGGATTTTGTTGATGTACTGCTCCTGCTCTTCTGACATAGGCATGTCATCATCCTGCAGCAGAGTTGCATAACCCTCAATAGCACTGATGGGAGTTTTGAATTCGTGGGAAACATTGGAAACAAAGTCTGTCTGCAGAATCTCCGTTGCTTCCAGTTCCTGGACCATCAGATTGAAATTAGAATAAATATCCCGGATTTCCTTCATTTGCTTTTCCGTTTCCAGTCGGACGGAAAAATCACCTTCAGCAACCTGTTGCATGGCTTTTTTCAGCTTTAGTACAGGACCGAAATACCGGATACTGAGGAAGTTGTTAAGGACACCCCCTGCGGTCACGCTGGCCAGGATGATCCATACGATGTTCGGAACGTCTGAAATATGCAGCACATCCATAACAAGCCAGGATATCAGAGATACACAGACGAGCTCCGACATGATCATAAAGATAAAACGTAAACGAATGCTTAAATTTATGAAGGGTTTCTTTTTCATGCCTTTATCACCTTATATCCAACTCCACGGATCGTCATGATCTTAAAATCCGTATTATCGCGAAAGCGTTCCCGAAGCCTTCCAATGTGGACATCTACTGTGTGGGCATCGCTTGCGGAATCATATCCCCAGATATCATCCATAAGCTGTTGCCGGGTAAAGATTTTTCCCGGAAAAGAAACCATCTTATATAAGAGCATGAATTCTTTCTGAGGAAGTACCATACTTTCCGAGGAGGTGGAGACCGTCAGGGAATCGCACTCCAAAATGGTATCTCCGATTCGCTGTTTCCGCTCATTGCTCATCTGTGCTCTGCGGAGAAGTGCACCTACCCGCAAAACCAGTTCATTGATATTGACCGGTTTCACCATATAATCATCGGTACCGGACAGAAATCCCATACGCATATCATCAAAAGCATCTTTGGCAGTGACCATAAGTACAGGAATGGAATCTCCGGCATCTCTGAGTGAGCGGACCAGTTCATAGCCATCCATGTTGGGCATCATTATGTCCGAAATGATCAGATCGTAATAATCTTTTTCCAGGGCATCCAGCGCTTCCTGTCCGTCAGAGACCCCTTTTACTGTATAACCGTTTTTTAAGAGGACATGCCGGAAAAGCTGGCGGAGTTCCAAGTCATCTTCCGCAATGAGAATTTTAAACATTTTTACATCCCTATTCCTTGATCTTTTCAATGTCCATGTTTTCAGGCAGGATACAGCTTAAAACAATGGATATGATAAATACAACAGCAACTACATTTTGCGCAAAAACGGACTGTATGATCGACGGGAAAATATTCCAGATCCCGCTCTCACTTGCTGTGGTAAATCCGATTCCGACAGCAAGTGAAAGAGATAGGCGGCAGCAGTCCGATGTGAAACAAACTATTATTATAAGAAAAATTACGGAATAATCATAACATAGATTCGTTGTGGAAACCAGACGGATTTTGATGAATAAATGTAATAATAGATGAAATATGTCATATTATGAATATTTATACACGAAAAAAAGAAATACCCTCTTGCATTTTCGGAACTTTTACTGTAGAATTATTAACCAGGTAAACACAAATGTATGCCATACCCGAACACTGATTACAAAGATGTAACCAATCTTAACTGTATCAGTGTTTTTTAATATACAATGGGGAAACGAGGAAAAAATTATGGAAAAAAAGCATGAAATGATGAGTCTGGAGGACTCCGAACAGCTGAAAGGCAGAATGAAATTCTTTGAAAAGGAACTGGTAGAGAATCATCACATCGATCCCAACCTTTATGTGGAATACGATGTAAAAAGAGGACTTCGTGATTCCGCAGGTAAAGGTGTTCTCACAGGTCTTACTGAAATTTCCGATGTTACCGGCTATAAGCTGGTCAATGGCAGACGTATTCCTGCAGATGGTGCATTGTATTACCGGGGAATCGATGTGCAGGATATCGTAAACGGACTGAAGGACAGACGTTTTGGTTTTGAGGAGACGATCTATCTTCTGATTTTCGGTAAGCTTCCCAGCAAGGAAGAGCTTTCCAGCTTTCTTGACCTTCTTTCTGACATGGAGGATCTGGGAGGACGTTTTGTCCGTGACGTTGTCATGAAGGGAACCAATGCCAATATTATGAATGCTATGGAGCGCTGCGTACTTGCTCTCTATACATATGATGATAACCCGGAAGATATTTCTGTGGAGAATGTACTCCGCCAGTCTCTGGAACTGATCGCTAAGCTTCCTGAAATCGCGGTTTACTCCTATCACGCATACCGTCATTTCCGTAAAGACGAGACACTTTTTATCCGCAATCCGCAGAAGGGGCTTTCACTTGCCGAGAATATCCTTCTGATGCTTCGTCCGGACGGCAATTATACAGAGCTTGAGGCCAAGGTCCTTGATATCGCACTTGTACTTCATGCAGAGCACGGCGGTGGTAATAACTCTACTTTTACCACACATGTAGTAACATCTTCCGGAACAGACAGCTACTCTTCTACCTCTGCATCCATTGGTTCACTGAAGGGACCGCGTCATGGTGGTGCCAACCTGAAGGTCCAGAACATGTTTACAGATCTGAAGGCCAATGTAAAGGACTGGGAAAGTGATGAGGAGATCACAGCATATCTGCAGAAAATACTGAATAAAGAAGCATTTGATCATGCAGGTCTGATCTATGGTATGGGACATGCAGTTTATACACTCTCCGATCCGCGAGAAGTGATCCTGAAACGTTTTGCACAGGCTCTTGCAGAGGAAAAAGGAATGATAGATGAATTTAAGCTCTATGATAAGGTTGAGGGTATTGCCGGAAAACTGGTCATGGAACACAGAAAGCTGTTCAAAAATGTTTGCGCAAATGTTGACTTCTACAGTGGCTTCGTTTACTCAATGCTTGGTATTCCGGAAGAACTTTTTACTCCGATCTTTGCCATCGCACGTATGCCTGGCTGGAGTGCACATCGTCTGGAAGAGCTGATCAGTGCCAATAAGATCATCCGTCCTGCTTATAAGTATGTGGGGCATCATGCAGATTTTGTACCTTTTGATGAGAGATAATAAACAGAATGATAAAAGCAGTGGGGATTTCTGACCTATTTAAGTTGGAAATCTCTGCTGTTTTTTTGTTCTCCTAAATTACAGAAAAACAGGATCATAACTATACATAATATATATTATGTAAAATAAATATCTGTTTTCACAAAAAAACAAGGCTCACCGCATAAGATATGATCGGATTGCCTTGTTTTTTATGGAATCTTACTTTATTATTCTTTTCCTATCGGAAGCTTTTCAGCCAGTTTACAAGAGAATCATGCCAGATGTTGTCGTATACGGTCTTTTTCATCTGGTCATCTACGGGTCCGTTTCCTGCCATTTTTGCAAGGATAGCAGCCTGAAGTTCGCCTACTGTCATTTCTTCTGGTGTTTTGTGCGGATTTGGCGCAGTGACCGTTTCCGTTTCCTGTGGATTGGAGGATTCTGCTTCAGGAGTTGACGGAACATCCGCTGAGTTTGCTGTATTGTCAGAAGCTTTATCTGTATTTTCAGCGTTTTCGTTCTCTTTTGCTGCGGCAGTTTCCGGAACATTAGTCTGAACCGGCTTATATTCCGGCATATCTCCTGCAGGAAGCCAGATTTCACCGCTGTTTGCTGCAACACGGACACGGATCCGTCCGCCCTGTGCGGAAACCTTCTGACCTGTGAGGGCACCTACGTATTCCGGAGCACTTCCTGTTGGAAGGTTCATCTCTGAATCACTGTCATCATTATTCACAGTAACGATCACTCGTATGCCTTCCAGATCTCTTGCAAAGGCAAACTGACGGTTTGTAAGAGCCAGTTCTGCATAGGAACCGTAGCTTAATGCAGGAGTTCCCTGGCGGACCTTTCCGAGGGCTGCGATCAGTGCAGTACAGGGGTTCTTTGTTGCAGCATCCGCATAATCGTTAAGATCAAGTGCCGGACGTAAGCTGGCATCGGAAAATTTTTCTTTTTTTCCGTCAATACCAAATTCTGAGCCGTAATAAATGCTTGGAACGCCAGGTAAAGTATAAAGAAGTACATGTACAGGAGCAAAATGTGCTTTGTTCTGCAATTTGGTATGAATTCGCTCTACGTCATGGTTGTCCACGAAATTGTAGAGGTCCAGATCTCCCATATTCTGAAGATATTTTACTGTATGAGCGATTTCAAAATAGTTGTGGTCATTATGTCCGCTGTAAAGTGCCTTGTGAAGGGCATAGTTAGTTACACTGTGAAGAGTCTGTCCGTTTACCCAGCGGCTGTAATCTCCGTGAATGACCTCTCCCATAAGCCAGAAGTCTTTCTTAACCTCATCTGCGGTATGACGTAGAATACGCATGAAATCAAAATCCAGAACATCAGCGGCATCCAGGCGGATTCCATCAATATCAAATTCGGAAACCCAGAAACGGATCACATCACAGATATAGTTCTGTACTTCCGGATTGCGCTGGTTCAGCTTTACAAGAAGATTGTATCCACCCCAGTTTTCATAGGAAAAACCGTCATTATATTCGGTATTTCCGCCGAAATTTACATTACAGTACCAGTTAACGTAAGGGGAATGCTCACGGTTTTTCTGGATATCCTTAAAAGCGAAGAAATCACGGCCTGTATGGTTGAATACACCATCAAAGATCACGCGGATGCCTTTTTCATGGCAGGCTTTTACAAAATTGGTGAGATCTTTATTGGTTCCAAGACGGGAATCCAGTTTTTTGTAATCGGTTGTCTCATAGCCATGTCCGACACTTTCAAAAAGCGGCCCTATATATAAGGCAGTACATCCGATCTCTTTGATGTGGTCGATCCACGGCAGCAGTGTGTTCAGTCGATGTACAGGAGTTCCGTAATCATTTTCTTTTGGAGCGCCTGTAAGTCCAAGTGGATAAATATGGTAGAAGATTGCTTCGTTGTACCAGCTCATAATATTACACCTCTGTTCTAAAAATTTACAATTTCCTGATAATTAGAGAAATTACACAAATATCTTCTCTATAATACCAGATTCCTATAATATAATCCAGAATAAATCAGCCAGTTTTTCAGCGAAAAATCCGGTATATTGCTAATTGCCGGATCTTACCTGATGGACATATATTTATTCGTCAAATTCTGCAGTAACTATAAAGCCGCGTGGCGTATGCTCAATGCTTTTGATGATCCCCTCTTTGGATCTGATGCGGTCTGCGTTTCTGTAGCAGCCGGACATGGCTACTGCAGGCTCAATGATATAGCTGTAGTTCGTGGCAGAGAGAAATTCGGAGATCTTTACTTTATCTCCTACCTGGATCAGCCCCTGTCTTTCCATTTTAAATTTTTCTTCTCGCATAAACATGCCTTCTTTCTGTATAAATACGCAATGTGAATATATCTGTAAATACAATTAATTACACGTTTAAGATCTTTAAGAACCGGATGGAATCCGTACCAGAAGCTTCTGTCCGTCTTTTTCTACTGCTGTAAGAACGGGAATATGTTTTTTTCGCAGAGCATGAACGATGGGATACAGGGAAAACATGGCATTATCTGCAAAAACTGCTTCCGGTTTGCAGCTGAGGATTTCTTTAATCCTGTCTTTTATAAAGCTTTTCCATTCTGTCTTTTCCATGGAGAGTTCTCCGTAGATTCCGTTCAGAGTCAGCTCCGGTAATTGGGGAACCGGCAGATGTACGATCCTGGCAGAAGAAAGATCCGGAAGCTTTTGAAGCAGCATGTCTGTTTCTTTATTTCCGCCAAGGCTTACGATCACAGCTTCTTCATGGAAGGCGGCAAGACTGCTCCTGCAGGCAAGAACAGAATCCTCAAGGGTTCCGCAGGTCATGAGAAATCCTCCTTTATGACAAAAGGCTGCACTTTTAAGACCGGTTACCAAAGATAACTCCTCGCCTTCCAGGCCAAGCCAGGAAGAAGGAAAACTGCATTTGTAATTCATGGAATATTCTTTTTTCTGTGGCTGGATACAGTAACCGCCCCGGTTGGACGGAAAGATCACAAAAGCAATGTTGGTTTCCGAAAGGCGTTTTTGGCAGGGAATAAATTCCGGAAGTATAAGGATATTGGTATTTTCTGCCGGGGTATCGCCCGAAGCGAGGGAAGCAGCATGTTCTGTAAGAACTTCTTCCACCCGTCTGTCTGCACGTTCATTTCCAAGGTAACGCTCGAATTTATTTTCCAGGATCATGCCTGCCACACTGACTGCCTGGAAAAAGGCTTCGTCATTGCTGCTTTTGGAATCCCATCCCGGATTAAAATTTCCGATCAGTGTGGCAAGTTCATTTTTTTCACCGGTATTATCATTGATATCCAGAGGCTGGACAAAGGATTCATCGAATTTTAGTGCCAGCTCCTCACCTAGGATTTCCGGTCCAAGCTTCTCCCAGAGAAGGCCGAAGGCCGCATATGGGACGCCATTATCGCGGATACGGCTGTCTTTCTGATGATGATCATACTGTCCTCTGCCAATATCAAAAACAAGACCTTCATAGTTTTCAGGAACCTGGTTTCCACGTGTGATGGTGATCTCGGGATTCAGATATAAAAGCAGAGCGGCAGAAAAAACATCGTCTGCGTGAAATTTCCCGCTGTGGGTGAATGCGGATGCATTTTTTTGTTTGATTTTTTCCAGTAAATGATTCATATGAAACGCTCCTGTGTGTTTATTCTGCTCTTCAGTATACCACAGAAATGAAGAATAAACAAAGTTTCCTACAGTTAAAAAGGAATCCGTCCTGAAGACAGATCCCTTTAAAAATTTACGTTCTTTTATGCTTTATGTACAAAATAGGACGTTCATATTCAATTTTATTATAATGCGCAGATAATTTTATCCTGATATGCTTCCGGAACTTCTTCTTTATCCAGAGACATACTGATAATAAAGGAAACTTTGAAGGTTTCACCGATGGCACTTAACTGATCCAGTGTTTCGGTTGCATCCTTTCCTTCAAGCTTGGCTGTTGTAAGGAAGCTGTCCAGATATACCTGTTCCAGATCATGATCCTGAGAGAGGATACCACAGATAAATCCTACAAATTCGTCCGCATTTTTAACCGGAAATCCGGAAACATCGATAAGGCGGACCTTGTTGTTCAGCTCATACATGTGCTTGGTGCTCTTGTCTAAGTAAACAATACTGCCGTTGGCGTCCTTAACAGCTCCGTTTACTTTGTCTAACAGTACTTTTGTTTTTCCTTTGCCTTTCTTTCCTACGATCAGTTCAACCATCCTGTTTTCCTCCTTAGACACATATAATAATTTTGAATAAAATTGCTATTGATATGCTTCAAATTATAGTGCATTGTGAATAAAATTGCAAGGGCTTTTTGAAAAAAACTGGTAATTTTAATCAAGCTTTACTGCTCTCTTTCATTTTCCATTTGTGCTTTTGCTTTCCTTCCGATCCGGGCAGTGCTGTTCATGATACTGGCCCGGGTAATCTTGTCGTTTCCGTACTTCAGACGGATGGAATCCAGTGCTGCATCCAGTTTCTGCTGGCGTTCCTTCTTGTGAGTATCCTCAAAAAAGGACAGCTGTTCAAAGGAATCATCCGTAAGACCGGTCAATGATACTCCCAGGAGCCGGAGTGGCTGTCTCATCCAGGAATCCTGAAAGAGGTTTTGGGCATTTCTGTAAATCTCTTCTGTGATATCGGTGGCATTTGGCAGTTTAGTCTGATGAGATTTGTTTTGAAAATCCAGGGTACGGAAGGTTACAGAAATGCAGGTGCATTTTTTCTTTTTGCGGCGCATGCGGGCGGCCAGAATATCGCATTGTTCCAGCAGGATCGGAAGTGCCTGCTCCAGTGAGACCAGATCATCGTTAAATGTAGTTTCCAGACTGAATCCTTTTGCTTCATCAGGTTTTGCTTTCACAGGGGAGTCATCAAGGCCACGGGCATACTGATATAACTGCTGTCCTGTTTTTTCACCGAGAAGTGCCTGTATCTTTGCTTTTTTTTCATGAGCCAGATCTCCGATGGTTCTGATCCCTGCGTCCTGCAGTTTTTTTTCAGAGGATCTGCCAAGAAAAAGAAGCTCTCTCACTGGAAGAGGCCACATTTTTACAGGGATTTCTTCCGGAAATAAAGTATGCACCTTATCTGGCTTTTCGAAATCAGAGGCCATTTTTGCAAGAAGTTTATTGGTGGAGATGCCGATATTTACGGTAAAGCCGAGTTCTGTACGGATCTTATCCTTCAGCTCATGGGCAGTTGCCACTGGATCCGGGTAAATATAGGAGGTTCCGGTCATATCCAGAAAAACCTCATCAATGGAAAAGGATTCCATTACCGGTGCATAGGATCCACAGATTTTTTTGAAAGCTCTGGAACATTTATCGTATAATTCAAAGTCAGATGGAACGGCCACAAGATTCGGACATTTGCGAAAAGCCATAGCCATAGGCTCTCCTGTCTGGATTCCGTATTTTTTTGCAGGAATGGACTTGGCGACAACGATGCCGGTACGTTTACTGGGGTCTCCGCCAATACAGGAAGGGATGTCTCTCAGATCCGGAAGTCCCATCTTTACTCTTTTTGCTGCTTCCCAGGAAAGAAAAGCACTGTTTACATCAACATGAAAAATCAATCGTTCCATATAGGGTTCTTCTTTCAATTGTATAAAGTGTGTCTGTTATATCTATTTACAGATTTTTGCAGACAGCTGATCAAAAAGGTTCCGATATTCCTCTTCTACCTGTGAAAAAGGGTATTGCCGGTATTGGATCGGAACATGGACAACCGGTTTTGGAGTGTCCGGTGTTTCATTCAGAAGATATTTCAGGTCATACCAGAGCAGGTCATTGTCGATCTCCTTCAGCTTCTGCTCTTCTATGGCAGAAAGTCCGGATCCCAGATATTTCTGATAGATAATGTTTAAAAGAGCTTCCTCCTGTTTACGATACTCAGGAAGACTTTTCTTAAATGGTCTTGGAACATCGGACATATAACATTCGCTGGCATCGTGAAGAAGGGACGCCAGTATAAGACGGCCGGAATAGCCACGTGCTTCGGCTTCTTTGGCACAAAGGATGCAGTGTTGCCCTACAGAGAAAAAAGTCCTTACATGACCATTTCCGCGGCATAGAAGAGAAAGTGCGTGTGCAATGTCCTCAATGCAGATCAGCTCTTCGTCCGGATGTGTCGGATCAAAATGTTTTCCAGTGTATGTGGTAATGCAGTCGCCCATAAAATGTTACGCCTTTCTTTAAGCTTATGAATAAATATGATTATTTATTATAAACACCCAGAGAAAGTGTGTCTATATGATCGCGAAATAAATTTCGGGAACTGTTACAGAAAAACAAAAGAAATACATGGCTGTTTTACAAATATGAGTGATTCTGTGCTATAATACAAAAAAACGACAGGGAGATCATCAGCGATGAAACATATGGAAGAAATGAAGATTGCCGGATTAGCCATGGCATTATGTATCGTGATGCTGGGAATCTATATCGTCGTCCCAAAGGATGGAACGGTTTCTCATCTTACTGCTATTCCGGATAATAATGCGGCGGAGCCTGTTACAGATTCTACATCAGAGGGAACTGCTGATGCGGATTTTCCAATATATACAGAGGACAGCTACAGCAGTGAGCCCGAGAGTTCGTATTCTTATGACGATACTGGGGACGGAGATTCCTATACGGAAGAGCCGACTTATGATCCAGGTGATAATTCTTACGACGGCTATACGGATAGTGAAGCCAATGGAGCAGATACCTCGGATACTTCAGATACATCTTCAGATGGAACCGGTGAAGACGCAGGCAATTATGAAGATCCGGACAGTGGCTCCGGTGAAGTGGTCGATGACAATGATTACAGTGGTACTTCGGATACGGATCTTGATAGCAGTGAGACCGAAGATACCGGCAGTGATGGCACCGATGATATAGTAGAAATTAACTGAATGTAAAAAAAAGAATAAAAAAGCAGATCTGCGAAATAAAATTTCAAACAGATCTGCTTTTTTGTTTTTTGTATGGAATCCTGTCAGTTGATGTTCTGGAGCAAGGATGTCATTTCCTGATAAAGAACATCCTTTGAGGATGCACCCATGATGATGGAAATAAATGGCTTCCCATAAGCATTCTGGCTTAAAAGTGCCAGACAGTTACCGGCTTTATCGGTTGTTCCTGTTTTTCCTCCAAGGATAGTGACATCCTTAGGAGTTGCTGCCTCTCCGGTAAGATAATGATCTGTAGCGGGTAAGGTAGCACTTGCATCGGAGCCATCGGAATGCTTATAGCTAACTGTATAAGATGCCATTTGTGTGATGTCTGTAAACTCCGGATAATTCAAGGCTTCTTTCAGCATCAGATAAATGTCATAAGGCGTTGTATAATGATTTTCGTCCTGAAGACCATGGGGATTGGTAAAGTGAGTTCCTGTACAGCCAAGTTCTGCAGCAAAGCTGTTCATCATCTCTACAAATTTATCTGTTGATCCACCTATATGTTCCGCAATGGCAGATGCTGCATCATTGGCAGAATAAACAAGAAGACAATGAAGAAGCTGATCCATGGTAACCTGATCTCCCGCCTGGAAACCAGCTACCTGAGAACCGGATTCCAGGGTAACATTCTCCTGTGAGATTGTTACTGTATCGTCCATGTTTCCATATTTCAGTGCAAGCATAGCTGTCATGATCTTTGTGATGCTGGCAGGATAAACCTTGTTGTAGGCACCTTTTGCATAGAGTACCTTTTTATCACTGAGATTCAGAAGCACACCGGACTGGCTGTCATCCAGACTGACAGAATCCAGAGCAACATCTTTTGTAACAACACAGAGATCATGGGCGAAACCTGCCGCGCGCTGCTCTTCTTTGGAAGTCAGAGTATTATCAAATTCGGAGAATGCATTGAAAGAATTTGCAGGAGTGGAAAAATTTCCGCCCTTCAGCATGTAAACACCAAAACCGCCAGCTGTGCATAGTACGATCAGCAGAAGAAGGAGAAAAATGGTGTTGCGGATCCTTTTACGGCGCATCCGTTTCATCCGGGTATTTTGAGCTTTACGTCTGGCAGAAACAGTTCTGTCAGACGGCATGGAAGTTGTTTTTGTCCCCTTGGAAGCTGTATGTGCAGCCCGGGAAGTCTGACCTCTGGAAGGATTGCCAGAACGTATATGATTTTTTACAGGTTCTTTACGTGTCATAAGTATTCCTCTTTCCGAAAGTAGGTATCCGATTTCTGACCTTTTTTCTGTAATTCTTTATTATATGCACTGCTCTGCAGTCCTACATTGAGAACAAGTCCCATACCCATAAACAGACTGATCAGAGAAGTAAGACCATAGCTTACAAAAGGAAGCGGAGTACCTGTGTTTGGTGCAAGGCCGGTAGCAACACAGATGTTGATGAAGCTCTGTATGGAAACAATGCTTCCAACACCGCAGCATATGATCTTACCGGCAAGATCCTTGGCCCGCAGGCTCATACGGATACATTCAAAGGTGATCAGAAACAGCAGCAGTACGATCAGAGTACAGCCGATAAATCCGTACTGCTCTCCAGCCACCGCAAAAATAAAGTCGGTCTGATTCTCAGAAACAAAGTTTCCATCATTTACGGATGTAACACTGGTGTCATTACTGAAAGCACGTCCCACAAGCTCTCCGGAGGCGATGGCTGTTTTTGAGTTGTTCTGCTGTTCAATATCATCTGCGTATTCTTCGTTCTCCGGATACAGGAATGACATGATACGGTTTCTCTGGTAATCCTGTATCAGTTTCTGATCCGGCTGCACGATAATGGACAGAAAGATGATGGCCAGAGGAATCGCGATCAAGGCTACACCTCCGATGATCTTATAACTAAGTCCTGCGATGTAGATCAGAATACAGAACAGGACTGTTACGGTGATGGTGTTTTTCATATCCGGCTGTACATAGATCAGCATCAGTGGGATGACCAGAAGGACAGCTGATTGTATCAGAGTCTTTAAGGTATTCAGATCTTCCTCATGATCCATAAAAAATTTGGCAAAAAACAGGATAATGATGATCTTTGAAAGCTCGGTAGGCTGGAAACGGATAAAACCTAAATCCACCCATCTGGCAGCACCATTGGCGCTGGATCCGAAGAACCGGACAGCCAGAAGCATAACGATATTAAATCCATACATGATCCATTGAAAATTCAGCAGCCAGGAATAATCCATCAGTGAAAGGATCAGCATAAAGACCACACCGATGATCACACCCAGAAGCTGACGTGTGCGAAGGTAGTCGGCAGCTGTTCCTACAAGCTGAATTCCAATAAAGCTGATCGCCAGGAGAAAGATCACCAGTCGAAAATTGTAAAACCGCAGCTTATACTGTTTAATCATAAATTATGCATCTCTTTTCTTAAGTACGGGTATGACTGCATGCAGAACAGGTGGTTCCTGTGTGATCTGTATGGTCACCCCTGGTTCATCAATTACAACGTATTTTTTTACGGCATGTATCAGATCGTTCCGTAAAAGCTTCATCATCTGTGGAGAACAGTCTATGCGTTCCGATACAAGAAGAAGCTTCATCCTGTCGCGTGCATAGCCTGCAGAGTGGTTTTTCCCGGAGAAAAATCCCATAATCATTCCTCCTGTGATGAAAAATGTCAGACAGCAAAGCGTCTGTTATTTTCGAAAAATGCTGCCAAGACGGTGGAATACACCATTTTTTCGACGCACAGTAACATAAGGGACCTCTTCGCCCATAAGCCTCCGGCAGATATTGCGATACTCTTCTTCTGCCTGGGAATTTTTTCCGGATAAAGGTTCTCCCTGATTTGTGGAGATCACGATCTGTTCATCATCCAGGATCGCACCGATCAGATCTACAGCCAGGATTTCCAACACATCTTCTACGGACATCATATCACCTCTGGCAATCATTTCCGGTCGAAGCCGGTTGATGATCAGCTGGATATCCCGGAGCCCTCCGGACTCCAGCAACCCGATGATACGGTCTGCATCCCGGATCGCGGAAACTTCCGGTGTGGTCACGACCAGTGCACGGTCCGCTCCGGCTACTGCATTTTTGAATCCCTGTTCAATTCCTGCCGGACAATCCAGAAGGACATAATCGAATTCTTCCCGGAGATCATCGGTAAGCTTGATCATCTGTTCCGGAGATACGGCAGTTTTGTCCTTGGTCTGGGCAGACGGAAGAAGATACAGTTCTGAATGCCGACGATCCCGGATCAGTGCCTGTTTCAGGCGGCAGCTCCCATTGATCACATCAACCAGATTATAAACAATACGGTTCTCCAGTCCCATGACAACATCCAGATTTCGGAGTCCGATATCGGTATCTACAACTGCAACCCTTTTTCCCATGGCAGCCAGTCCGGTCCCGATATTTGCCACGGTGGTGGTTTTTCCAACACCGCCTTTTCCAGATGTAATGACAATGACTTCACTCATGTTTTCTGATTCCTCCTATAAAATGTTCCACACTTCTGGTATCCTCATAAAGTTTGTTTAGTCATTCGATACATTACTGGTATCGCTTGCTGCATAGCCAGTGAGAATGGTGCTTTCATCTGCAAGTCCGAAAATGTATTTAAAGATATCATTAGCTGCAAGGCAGGCATTACCGGATGCATATCCGTTTGCGATTCGTACAGATATTGCGTACTTGGGATCAGAAACAGGCGCATATCCGATAAAAAGTGCATTGTTCGGATGATAATAGTCAATCTCGGCAGTACCGGTTTTTCCTGCTACTTCAACTCCAAGTTCGTTAAACTGATCGTGAGTCTGCACTACACGATACATACCGTCATGGATGGCATCCCAGATATTGCTGGAAAGATCCAACTGTCCAGCTGTTTCGGAAGGATATTCCTTTATAAGTTTTCCTTTGGAATCCGTCACACGGTCCAGAAGGGAAAGCTTGTAGATCGTACCGGAAGTGGCGATCGTTGACGCATAGCGTGCAAGCTGGCTGGTCGTAAACGTATTGGTACCCTGTCCAATATAGGAAGGAACCGCGTTTTTGTCCGAAACCTGCGGAGAAGCCTCGGAAATTTCAATGCCGGTTTTCTGATCCAATCCCATGAGGGAAGCATATTTCTGAAGCATTCCAAGACTTCTGGCTTCAGAAAAATTACCTTCGGAATCTTTACCAAGTTCGAAACCGATCGTAGTGAAAAATACGTTACAGGACTGCCCAATGGCCTCACGGATATCAAGAGAACCGTGGCCCTGTTTATTCCAGCAGTTGATCGGAGGTGTTACAAGGTCAAAGCTTCCTGTACATTCAATATATGTGCCATCATCTATTACGCCCTCGGACATGCCGGCAACAGTAGATAAGATCTTTAAGGTAGATCCTGGAGCCGTCTTCTGCTGTGTTGCCTTGTTGAAGAACGGGCTGGAAAGATCTGTGGAAAGCTTTGCATAATAATCGGTGTCCATATTGTTGGTCAGACGATTATTATCATATCCCGGATAGGAAACACATGCGAGAACATTTCCGGTTGTAGTATCTGTGATCACCGCAGATGCAGAGCACGGAGCCAACGCAAGCTGGGCCGGTGTGATCTCAAGATTTGCGATCTTGCGATACATGAAGGTGTAGGCATCAAGACCACCGGAGGCCATTGTCTGATACAGCTCGTCTTCTTTTGAAAGAACGCCCTGTTCATAGAGAACAAGACACAGATCTTCTCCACTGATGGTGTCTTCCTGAAGCATATATTTATACAGAAGCTTTGAAAAGCCTGTATCTGTCTTCAGGTAATCAATGATATAGGCGGTAAGAGCTTGATAGATCTCTTCAGAATCCAGATATTCTCCGGAGGTTGAGATCTGGGAAATATCGATCCAGTTCTGACTGGCAGCATAGTTCAGATAATCCTTCAGACTGATACTCTGGTCATTTTTCCAGGCTTTGTATGTTTCATCTGCGGTATCAATGGAATCACTTTTCAGTACCTTCAGGGTATTGGTAAGAAGATCATCACAGATATAGGTAAGATATTCCTGCATCTGCGTATCTTCATCCTTATAGGCTGGAGGATTGTCACCTGTCAGCCTGTTACTTATTGTATCAAAAACCTGTTGCTGTTTTTGCTGAAATTTGGCGTATAAATTTTTTTCTGTATCGGAAGCATCTGCATCGCTGAATTTATTGATATCGATCACACTGTTTGCGATCAGTGCATTGTATACATCATAGATTGGGATGGTAATCTTACTTGCATCTTTCTCTGCTTCATAATCAAAGCTTTTATTTGGTGTCAGTTTAGAGAGAACAATACCGGCAACACGCTGTTCCAGGATCTGGTAAATACTCTTCTGCCAGTCGGAATCAATGGTCAGATAAACATCGTTTCCGGCCACAGGATCAACAGTTTTGGAATGGTCGATATCAAGGACTTTACCAAGATTATCAACTGTGACCGTTTCTTCTCCATCTTTTCCCTGAAGTTCAAGCTCCATATACTGTTCGATCCCGGCTTTTCCAACAACCGCATCATTGGAATAATCAGGATTATCCTTACGAAGGGTTTCCAGTTCTTCAGAAGAGGCCTGGCCTGTGTAACCGAGGATCGGCGCCATACTCTCATCGTCCACATATTTTCTGGTGGAATCTTCTACAATGTCAATACCCTGGAGAGCGGCCTGATTTTCTTTTATGGCTGCCACAGATTTTTCACTGACATTTGTTGCAATGGTCACCGGCATATATTTCTTGAAACTGTTGGTGTTCAGCTGATAGCGCATGATCGCAATTTCGAGGATTTCCTGTTTGGTAAGCTCTTCTGGAAGAGAATGTGCGGCAAGTTCTTCCGGGGTGTAGGCATCTTTTCCGTAAAGAACGATAGAAAATCCGCTGCTTCCGGTAAGATGATCCATTATCTGGGCTGCGGTTGCGTTTTTCTGCTCCTCACTGAGATCATCAATCTGTGCTTCTCCGTAAATATCCGCACGGAAACGGTTAAGAGTAAATCCTTCATCTACATCAAAAGCATAGTCGCCATGATCATTGACGGTAATATGAAAATTATCAGATAAGCTGTCCCCGTTTTTGGAAAGGATCTGTAATACCTGGTAGGCGATACCGTTCAGAGTCAGATTCTTTTCTCTGGTGTTGTTGTATGTACCGCTATCTTCGAATGTGACAGAATATGCAAGTACATTGGAGGCGACAACTGTGCCGTTACGGTCATAAATATTACCACGGGTGCTTTTGATCACGCGTGTTTTGGTGGTACGTGTCTGAAATTTACTGATGTAATCCTCTCCCTGTATGATCTGCAGACTGAAAAGCTGCCGGACCAGGACAGATGACAGAAAAATAAATACGATCACAAGAACTGTAGTACGTTTCAGACGGATTTTTTTGATGATTTTTTTTATTTTAATTCCCAAATAGACTCACTTTCTTTCCTTACAGTATCCATTAAGTGGTAGTTGATCCAGTAAAATACCCGGTATACGATGATGGTGAGAAAAACCGTATATACAATCTCGGGGATAATGATCCTGTATATGTAGGTCCAGAATCCAAGACGGCCTCTGAGCAGAAACTGGAGGCCATACACAGCCAGATTATAAAGAAGATCTGTTCCTGCTACAAGAAAAAGCGGAACTTTCAGATCATCATCATAAAAACTGCGGAATGCATAGCCGCTGATAAAACCTATATACATATAGATCAGTGCATAAAATCCAAACAATGATCCATAAAAGAGATCGACAAAAAGCCCGGAAAAAAATCCAGTCCACAGACCGACTTTTCTTCCACGCATAAGTCCCATGGATACACACAGGATCAAAAGCAGATTTGGAGTGATGGATCCAATGGAAATACGGTCCATTACTGTGCACTGAAGGAGAAAACAGACAATGATAGTGATAAATAATATAATCCTATTTTTCATTGGACGCATCCTCCGATTTGTCTATCGCGTCCTGTTTATTGGTGGTGATCACAAATACATCTTTCAGATGACCGAAATCAACCGGTGTAACGATCGTACCTGTTTTTGTCAGGTTATTGGGATCCTGCTGGATCTCACTGACATAACCAATAAACAGTCCTTCCACATATTTTTCACTGATGTTCGAGGTGACAATACGTTCTCCGACTGTTACCTTGTTATCCTGATCGTAAAGCTGCTCAAAGCTTAATTTGCCTTCATCGATCAGTTTCAGATCTCCAGTGACAACGCAGTTGTCGGAAGTACTGACTGCCATGGCACTGACATTGCTGCTGTCATCGATGATGGAACGGACAGTAGCCCAGGAAGGTCCCACTTCTGTAACGATACCCACAAGACCCTTTCCGGCGATCACGTTGTTATCAACCCGGATCCCGTTATTACTGCCTTTGTTGATCATAAAGGTATCATACCAGTTTCCGGGATCTTTGGAGATTATCCTTGCGGCAACCTTGGGATAGTCGGTATATTCCTGATCAAGATCGTAAAGTTCCTTCAGGCGTGTGAGCTCTGTCTGGTCCTGGATCAGGATGTTATTCTGTTCCGTAAGACTGTTGATCTGACTTTTCAGCTCTTCGTTTTCCTGAAGCACGTCCTGTTTATCACGAAGATTGTTTTTTACATTTCCAAATATATCGCTGACACCGGCGATCCCCTTTTCAAAGGGAACGATAAGAAAACCGGCTGCCTCCTGAAGTGGTGCGGAAGAGGTTCCGGAGGCTGCTGTAGCTACGATGCAGCTTCCACAGAAAAGTGTCATGATTACCAGAAGATGTTTACTTTTTAAATTAAAATGAAAACGCACTTTTTTTCGGATGTTTTTCATTATATATGCCCCTTTACAGTTTTTTCTGCTTTACCGGCTGGGCCCATTTGCGCAGGTTTCTGTCGCGGATGATCTTTTCCAGGCCGTATGCTGCAGAAGTTTCATACAGATCAGAAAGATTAAAGGCAAATCCGGTATAGCTAGCCAGATAGTTATCTATATAAGGAAGCCGTGTACTGCCGCCGGTCAGATAAATGCCTTCTTTTGCGATATGATAAGCGATCTGTGGCGGGGTACGTTCCAGAAAAGATTTCATTTCTGCTGCGATCTGGTTCACACAGTTGGCGATCCCTTCATTAACAACGTAGGCAGAAATAACTTCTTCTCGTGGAAGTCCGGAAATACTGTCGATCCCGACTACTTTTCGGGCTTCTTTTTTCTGATCATTCAGTCTTCCCATAACTACTTTCAGACGTTTTGCAGTTCGTGTTCCAATCTGAAGATTATAATGTTTTCGGATCTCGCTGCAGATAGATTCGTTCATCTGTCTGCCTCCGATGGGGATCTTACGGCTGATGATGATCTTGCCGTCGGTTATGATGGAAAACTCTGTACTCTGCGCACCGATGTTTACGATCATGCTGCCCTGATTCTTTTCAGGGTCGATTCCCATGGCAATGGCATCTGCAATAGGGGACTCCACCATAAAAACACGGTTTTTCCGCAGCCAGTGACCATTGACCAGATGATAGTATGCCCTCTTTTCGATAGCAGTCATATCAAGTGGTACGGAGAAATACATGTCTGCTCCGAGACCGGATGTATGATCGATCTTTTTTATCATGCTGTAAAGGACGATCTCCTGCAATTCCAGATTTGCCAGCATACCGAAAGCCATAGGAGAATTTACGGAAATATCCGCAGGTGATTTTTCAAACATTTCATAAGCTTCGTTCCCTATGGCAAGGATCCGGCGTCCTCTGTAGGCTACCATGTTCTTTTCTATGTAACTTTTGTTTCTGAAAAATGAATAGACTTTTACAGAGCTGCTTCCAAGGTCTACTCCGTAATTATTTCTAAAAAGCATAAATCTGTCCCTTCACTTAAGTATATTCATCAAAAATCCCTTTTTCGCGGAAACTGATATACCTGTGATCACCGATGATGATATGATCCAGAAGATGGATGCCGAGGAGTTCACCGCAATGATAGATCCGTTCCGTAACATCCAGATCAGCCTGACTGGGGGAGGGATCACCACCCGGATGATTGTGGACCAGGATCAGGTTCACCGCACGATATTTTACAGCTTCTACAAAGACTTCTCTTGGTGTGATCAGTGTGGCATTGACTGTACCGCGGCTTAAAAGCTGTTCCCCCGACAAATGGTTATGTCCGTCCAGCATCATGCAGTAAAGCAATTCCTGCTCTTCATGCCGGAGCCGCTCCATATAATATTTCGCAATGGTTACCGGATGGTGAAAAGACAATTCCGGTTTTGCAGCTGCGGTTGCCATACGCTTGGAAAGTTCCCCGATACATTTCAGCTGTATGGCTTTTACCTTACCGATCCCATGGATCTTCATCAGTTCCTGCATGGAAATATGAAACAGTCCAAGCAGGCCACTGTATCCGGTCTGTTTCGATAAATTCAGGATTTTATCTGCCAGAGTCAGGGAACTGGATCCCTGTACGCCACAGCGCAGGATCACGGCAAGAAGCTCTCGATCGCTCAAGGACTGTTCTCCTTCCCGCAGACATTTTTCATACGGACGCTGATAATCTGGCATTTCCATTATAGTATCTTTCATATGATTTCCCTTTTCGCTCTCGAAGAAGGGGATGCAAAATTGCAGAAGTTATTTTAGCATAAAAAAGCAGGGATGTACACTCTATCCCGGAAATTTCCACTTTTTTCACATTTTGTTTACAGGCAGGGCATAAACAGAAGCGACTGCTTCTGCCACCTTGATCCCGTCCATCGCTGCGGATGTAATGCCTCCGGCGTAACCGGCGCCCTCTCCGCAGGGGTAGATCCCTTCTATATTGGAAGTGAGCTTTTTCGGTTCCCGAACGATCCGTACAGGAGAAGAGGTACGGCTTTCCACTCCTTCCAGCAATGCATCCGGTCGGTCAAAACCGGAAAGCTTTTTTCCAAAAGCATGGATTCCTGCTTCAATGGAATCGCCGATCTCTTTCGGGAAAATGCTGCGGACATCGGTAAGTGTATAAGCTCCTTTGATACAGGGGATCACATCTCCAAGCCTGGTACTTTTCTGATGGGTACAGTAATCTTTGAAAAGCTGTACCGGAATTTTTCCGTTTCCGGCTTCCCAGGCAGCGCGCTCCAGTTTTCGCTGCAGAGCGATTCCGCCGAGAACTCCCTCTTCAGGAAAATCAGAAGGGTTTACCGTAACGATGATAGCACTGTTGGCATTATGGCTGTCACGTGCCTGATAGCTCATACCATTCACTGCAAGCATACCTTCTTCAGAAGATGCATTTACAACATATCCGCCGGGACACATACAGAAAGAATAAACGCCACGTCCGTTTTCCAGTGTATGGGTAACCTTGTAGCTGGATGCACCCAGACGGTCGTTTTCCGGTTCCCCGTAAAGATCCTGGTTGATCATGGTCTGCGGATGTTCCACACGTACCCCCACTGCAAAAGATTTCGGCTCCATGTTAATATTGTGTTTTTCCAGCATGGCAAACGTATCTCTGGCGCTGTGGCCGGGAGCAAGAATGCAGATTTCTGCCGGTATTTCCTCTTTTGCATTGACAATGACTGCATTAAGCTTCCGGTCACGGATCATCAGATCAGTTACTGTGGAACGAAAACGGAATTCCCCGCCCATTTCTTCAATCTGATGACGCATAAACTGAACGATACCTACAAGCTGATCTGTGCCAAGATGAGGCTTTTGCTGGTAAAGGATCTCAGAGGGAGCTCCTGCCTCCACAAATCGGGAAAGAACTTCCTTTCCTCTTCCAAAAGTATCTTTTACCAGAGTATTCAGCTTTCCATCGGAAAAAGTCCCTGCACCGCCCTCTCCGAACTGTACATTGGAATCCGGATCCAGGATGCCGTTTTTCCAGAAATTTTCCACGGTTTCCTGGCGTTTGTCTGCTTCTTCTCCCCGTTCCAGTACCAGTGGACAGTACCCGGCTTTGGCCAGGTACCAGGCACAGAATAATCCTGCAGGTCCGCTTCCGATCACTATAGGACGATGGGACAGAGTTTCAGAGCCAGATGAGGGAAAATGATATTTTTTCTCAGAGGTTAACATAATATTTTTATTGTGAACTTTTTTGAGAACACGGGATTCGTTATCCAGTTTAATATCTACAGTGTAGACAAATTTTTTGTCCTCTTTGTGCCGGGCATCCAGAGATTGTTTTCGGATCTCATAGGTGAACGGCTGATTTCCAAGACGAAGCATTTTTGCTATTTTTCGGTGAAGCTGCTCTTCTGTATGAGTGATGGGAAGCTTCAGCTGTGTGATCCGGATCATTTTTCTTCCTCCTTTGCTGCCCAGATACCGGCGGCAGCTCCGCTTGACCACGCCCACTGCAGGTTATAACCTCCGCAGGTACCGTCAATGTCAAGGAGCTCTCCGGCAAAATAAAGACCTTTATGAAGTCTGGACTCCATGGTTTTGCTGTGAACTTCAGACGTATCCACTCCACCGGAACAAACCTGTGCCTGTTCAAAGGAAAGGCCGTTTTTTACCGGGAGACGAAAATCGGTGATCCCGCGGATAAGATCCTTCTGTGCACATAAAACACGGATCAGTTTTTCAGGAAAAAGTCCGATGAGAAGTTCTTTTTCTGTTTTGTAAGGACAGGCTGCTTTTCTGTGCTCCAGGTATTCTTCCAGCTCTTTCCGGTTCAGTTCCGGAAAAAAATTTATGGAAAGCTCCACATTTTTGTTCTCATGGACGGCACGGATAGCATAGCGGGAAATCTGGAATACCGGGATCCCGGATACACCGTAATCGGTAAGCTGCAGCTCTCCCTGCTGGGAGACTGTCGGTGTGCCGTCTATATAAAGTGTTATCTTCCCTTCTGTCCGTACACCACTCCAGCCGGAAAAAGAATTTCCCCTACATTTCAGAGCTGTCAAAGCTGGAAGGGGTTCGATCAGATGATGTCCGAGACTTTTTGCAATTTCATATCCGCTTTCGCAGGAACCTGCAACGGAAGACGCACGGGAACCATTTGCAAGGATCACGGCATCACCACTGTAGGTCCATCCGTCCGTATGGATCTTCCACTGTCCGTCTGTAAAAGACACGCCGGTAACAGTCTGATTGGTTTTCAGCTTTACCTTCAGGCTGCGTGCCTTCATGACAAGAACATCTACCACACTCTGTGCCTGGTTGCTTCGGGGATAGATCCATCCGCTGCGGTCTGTGGTACAGATTCCCAGTTCCTGAAAGAATTTCAGAGTTTTTTCCACAGGAAACTGTGCCAGGGCATCTTTGGCAAATTCAGGATGAGATCCCCGGTAAGCGTTTTCATCCTGATTCAGGTTCGTCATATTACAACGGCCGTTTCCCGTAGCACAGATTTTTCTGCCGGGACGGTCATTTTGTTCCAGAACCGTAACTGCAGCACCGTATACAGCAGCCTGAATAGCTGCCATAAGACCGGAAGCTCCGGCTCCTATGACAAAGATCTGTTTTTTTAAGTCCGGTCCTTCGGATTTTTTCATAATCTCACAAGTTCCTTATCAACCATATACTGAAGAGATTTCAGGATTCCCAGCTTTGCATGCTCCCAGGTGAGACCACCCTGGAAATAAACTGCATAAGGCGGTTTCATAGGACCATCGGCAGAAAGCTCGATGGAAGAACCCTGGATGAAAGCACCTGCTGCCATGATCACCTGGCTGTCATATCCCGGCATATCCCACGGCTCCGGTGTTACAAAGCTGTCTACCGGTGCAGCAGCCTGGATACCCTGGCAGAATGCTACAAGACCCTCCGGTGTTCCGAGAGTGACCGCCTGGATGATATCCTGACGTGGCTCTGTGCTGTTGGGAACTACCGGGAAACCAAGCTTTTCGTAAATGTTCGCTGCAAAAACAGCGCCCTTTAAAGCTCCTTTGGTGATCATCGGTGCAAGGAAAAATCCCTGATACAGAGAACGGTTTACACCAAGAGTTGCACCGACTTCCATGCCCAGTCCCGGGCAGGTCATACGGTAGGAGGCATTTTCCACACAGTCTTTTCTTCCTGCGATATAACCACCGATAGGAGCAAGTCCGCCACCTGGATTTTTGATCAGGGAGCCGACCATGATATCTGCACCTACATCACTGGGCTCGATGGTATCAACGAATTCTCCGTAGCAGTTATCTACCATGCAGATCACATCCGGCTTGATCTTTTTTACAAAAGAGATCAGCTCACCGATCTGTTTTACGGAGAAAGAAGGACGGGTCTGATAGCCTTTGGACCGCTGGATGGTTACCAGCTTTGTTTTTTCATTGACTGCTTTTCTGATGTTTTCATAATCAAAGGTACCATCCTCGAGAAGATCCACCTGACGATATTTTACGCCATATTCCGCAAGGGAACCATTGGACGGGCGGATACCGATCACTTCTTCCAGGGTATCGTAAGGCTTTCCTACAGGGGAAAGAAGCTCGTCACCGGGGCGCAGGTTTCCGAAGAGAGCAATGGCAAGTGCATGAGTTCCACAGGTGATCTGCGGGCGTACCAGGCAGGCTTCTGTGTGGAAGGTATCGGCATAGACCTGCTCCAGAGTTTCGCGGCCAAGGTCGTTGTAGCCATAACCGGAGGAAGCTCCGAAACAAGCCTCACTGACACGGTTCTTCTGCATGGCGCGGATAACCTTCATCTGGTTGTATTCTGCAGTCTTATCAAATTTCTCAAAACGTTCTTTCAGGGAATCTTCCACAGATTTACCGAAATCGTAAACTGCAAAAGAGATTCCAAGCTGTGCATATAATTCTTTCATGATTATTTTTCCTTTTTTATTTTATTTGGCAGGGAGGATTCCCTTTTCCCTGCATACAGAAAGCATGTAGGAAAGGATCCTGCTGTCATCGTAATCAAAGTTATCTTTATCTACCCAGGTTACTTCGCCTTCTCTGCGGAACCAGGTAAGCTGACGTTTGGCAAAGTGTCTGGTGTCACGTTTCAGGACCCTTACGGCTTCCTCATAAGAATAGTTTCCGTCCATCCAGTCCAGGATTTCCTTATAGCCAAGCCCCTGCATGGAAACCATTCCCCTGTGGCAGCCCATCTCCCGAAGCTTTTTAACTTCTTCTGTCAGACCGTTTTTCAGCATTTCGTCCACTCTTGTGTCAATGCGTTCATAGAGAAGTGGGCGTGGTGCGTTCAGGACGAAATAAGCCAGTGCATAGGGACTGGTATGCTCCTTCTGTTCTTCATTATGTTCGGAGATCCTGGTACCGTTCTGTTTATAAAATTCCAGGGCACGTATCACCCGCTTGACATTGTTCTCATGGATATCTTCGGCTGACTTGGGATCGACCTTGGCAAGCATGTCATGGAGAAATGCAGGCCCCTTCTGCTCTGCCAGCTCTTCCAGCTCCCTGCGGTAATGTTCATCCTGGTCGGAGCTGGTAAAATCAATATCTCTGGTCACAGACTGAATATAAAATCCTGTGCCGCCTACCAGGATCGGAATCCGGCCTTTGTCATAAATTTTGTCCATGGCATCTTTTGCCATCTGCTGAAAAAGGACAATGTTAAAATCTTCAGTTGGCTCCAGTACATCCACCAGATGATGTGGGACGCCATCCATTTCTTCCGGCGTGATCTTGGCGGAACCGATATCCATATGGCGGTAAACCTGCATGGAATCCGCGGAAATAATCTCTCCGTTTACTGCTTTTGCAAGGGCAATGGAAAGCTTTGTTTTTCCCACGGCAGTAGGCCCGGTAAGCACGATAAGAGGTTTTTTCATATATTTCCTCCGTTTATGTTAAGTATCTTACACGATACGTTTGAATTTTTTTTCGATTTCTGTCTTACTCATGGCAATGATCGTTGGTCTTCCATGAGGACAGTTATAAGGATTTTCCAGTGTCAATAATTCATCGATCAGCTTATCAGCTTCCTGAGGTGACATGGAATGATTGCCTTTTACAGCAGCCTTACAGGCCATGGTCGCAAGCCTTGAGGCAAAAATTTCAAAGGCATCCTTGGAACCGTCTGCAGTGAGATGGTCCAGCATTTCCAGAAACAGCTCTTCTTCTGTCATTCCCAGAAGGCTGGAGGGAACCGCACTGATACTGTACTCCCTTCCGCCAAAGGGTTCGATCTCAAAGCCGAAATCCCTGAAATACTTTTTGTTTGCCTTCAGCAGATTCTCCTCCTCAAGGCTGAGTGAAACGATCAGTGGGGGACTTACATACTGGGACTGGATGTTCTGGGACTGAAACTGCTTTACGAATCGCTCATAATATACTTTTTCATGGGCAGCATGCTGGTCAATGATATAAAAATTATCCTCAAACTGTACCAGCCAGTAGGTATCAAACAGCTGTCCGATCAGTCTGTGGCGGCTTCTGGATTCAGGAGCAAGAAGCCGTTCTTCGAACAGTTCCAGCTGTTTTGGCGGTTCCTGTTCCTGCGATTTGATCGGCTCGTTGTCTACCTCAGGAGGTGCCGATTCAGCAGGCTTTTCAGAAATCATTTCATAATCTGCTGTTTCTGTAGCGGAATTTTCATTTCTTCCGTCTTTTAATGTTCCGGAAAACATTTCCTCTTCTTCTTTTGTGAAAGGCTGCGATTCATATACGGGATTTTCCCGCAGAGAATCCACACGTTTGTATTTATCTGCAGAAGAAGCTGAAGAATTGTGAGCTGTTTCAGCTGAACCATAGGAGGCGGTACCATTTGTTGGCTTATTATAAGGTATCGATGGAACCGGCGCTGTACTACGTACTTCAGAAGCTGTCGGTGCAGCATGGGAAGCTATATTTGCCGTCCGATTCGGGTGACCGTACATCTCCTGCCGCCGTTTTACTTCAAAAGGCTCCGGAATATTTCCTGGCTTTATCTGTTCTGTGCGGGATGTCGGCTCGTCTTTGCCAACAGATACCTGCGGGATCAGTTCTCTGTGGGTCAATACCTTGCGGACAGTTTCATAAATGGCCGTATAAACTTCGGTTTCTCTGGCAAAACGCACTTCTCTCTTTGCGGGATGCACATTAACATCCAGGTCATTGCCGTCCATTTCGATCCGAAGTGAGACAAACGGAAATTTATGCTGCATGACAAGTCCTTTATATCCGTCCTCAATGGCCTTGGTAATGATCTTGTTTTTTACATATCGGCCATTGATATAATAATTCTCAAAAGTACGGTTTCCTCTGGAAATCTCAGGTTTCCCCACAAAGCCCTCGATCTTCATGAAATCATTTTCGTAGGAAACATCCAGAAGCGCCTTGGCAATCTCCCGGCCGTAGACACTGTAGATCACATCTTTTACGCTGTAGTTTCCGGAACTGGAAAGCTTCACCTGACGGTTCTGGATATATTTAAAGGAGATTTCCGGATGGGAAAGCGCCAGCTGCTCCATCAGAGTATTGATGTAACCGGCTTCTGTCATATCGGATTTCAGGAATTTGCTCCTTGCAGGTGTATTGTAAAAGAGGTTTCGGATCAGAAATGTTGTTCCCTCCGGTGCCCCCATTTCCTCCAGAGACTGTTCTTTTCCGCCTTCGATCACATAACGGGTACCACTGATTCCGGAAGGAGTCTTTGTGATCAGCTCCACCTGGGAGACGGCGGCAATACTGGAAAGTGCCTCACCACGGAAGCCAAGAGAGGCAATGTGGGTCAGGTCTTCTACTTTTTCAATTTTACTTGTGGCATGGCGGAGAAAAGCAAGCGGAACCTGCTCTGCATCCATTCCGGAGCCATTGTCCGTGATACGGATCAGCTTTTTTCCGCCGTCTGTGATCTCTACAGTAATAGCGGTAGCACCTGCGTCAATGGCATTTTCCACAAGCTCTTTTACAACAGAGGAGGGGCGCTCCACGACCTCTCCTGCTGCGATCTTATCAATGGTATTCTGGTCTAAAACTGCAATTTTTTTCAAGGGTATCACCACCGGTTCTTAATTTTGTTCTGCAGGTTATAGAGAATATTCAAAGCTTCCATTGGTGTCAGATTCCCGATCTCCAGGTTTTTGATCTCTTCAATGATATCATTGTCCTGTACCGTGTCAAACAGTGACATCTGTGCCATATCTAACTGATCATAGGTGATCTTCTGCTTTTTCTTTGGAGCAGTCAGATCTTTTACAGCAGCAGTGATATCTGCATCACTGAGCTCCTCTACCAGCTCCTTGGCACGCTGGATCACGGAATCCGGAACACCGGCAAGCTTGGCTACCTGGATACCATAGCTTTTATCTGCTCCGCCTTTTACGATCTTACGCAGGAATACGATATCGTCGCCTTTTTCCTTGACAGCGATACAGTAGTTGTTGACACCGGAAAGCTTGCCTTCCAGTTCGGTAAGCTCGTGATAATGGGTCGCAAATAAGGTCTTGGCGCCGCAGAGTTTGGTGTTGCTGATGTGTTCGATCACTGCCCAGGCAATGGAAAGGCCGTCAAAGGTACTGGTTCCACGTCCGATCTCATCCAGGATCAGAAGACTTCGGGAAGTGGCATTACGAAGAATGTTGGCAACCTCTGTCATCTCCACCATAAAGGTACTCTGTCCGCTTGCAAGGTCATCGGATGCTCCCACACGGGTGAAGATCCGGTCAACCACACCGATATTCGCACTGTCCGCAGGAACAAAGCTTCCGATCTGTGCCATCAGTACGATCAATGCTGTCTGGCGCATGTATGTGGATTTTCCGGCCATGTTCGGTCCTGTGATGATGGAGATACGTTTTTTGTGGTTGTCAAGATACGTATCATTTGGAATGAACATATCGTTTTCGATCATCTGTTCCACAACCGGGTGGCGGCCATTTCGGATATCAATGAGGCCGGTCTCATTGATCTTGGGCCGGACAAAGTTATTCCTCTGTGCAACCAGTGCAAGGGAAGCAAAAACATCCAGAGCAGCTACTGCCTTTGCAGTACGCTGGATACGGACAACCTCAGCTCCAACCTGATCACGGATATCTGAAAACAGTTCAAATTCCAATGCATAAAGCTTATCTTCCGCTCCAAGGATCAGATCCTCCAGATCCTTCAGCTCCTGGGTGATGTAACGCTCTGCGTTGGTAAGGGTCTGTTTACGGATATAGTCTTCCGGCACGAGATCCTTGAAGGTGTTGGTAACTTCCAGGGAATAGCCGAATACACGGTTATATTTGATCTTCAGGCTCTTAATACCGGTACGTTCCCGCTCTCTTGCTTCCAACTCAGATAACCACTTCTTTCCATCTGTCCGGGAGCGGCGGAATTTATCCACATCTTCATTATAACCTTCCCGAATGATACCGCCGTCCTTCTGGGCAAGGGGCGGATCATCAGCAATGGAATTACGGATCAGAGCGGTAATGTCTGACAGTGGATCCATGTCTTCATTGATCTGCGTAAGCAGCGGAGAGTTAAATTCTGCAAGGATCTGCTTTATATAAGGCAGCATTTCCAGGGAAGAGGCAAAGGAAACCAGATCTCTTGGGTTGGCAGATTTGTAGCTGATACGGCTTATCAGACGTTCCAGATCGTAGATCGGATTTAAGTACTCCCGGATCTCATCACGATCCATAGGTTTTGCGTTCAGTTCTTCCAGGGCACCAAGTCTCTTTTCGATTTCCTCTGCATCGATCAGAGGCTGCTCCACATAAGAACGAAGGGTTCTTGCACCCATGGCAGTTTTAGTTTTATCCAGAACCCAGAGAAGAGAACCTCTTTTCTGCTTTTCGCGCATGGTTTCCACAAGCTCCAGGTTACGACGGCTGGAGCTGTCGATGAGCATATATTTTTCAGCAGAGTAAGGGCGGATGCTTGCCATATGGGAAAGTGCGGTTTTCTGTGTTTCCTTCAGATACAGGAACAGTGCACCGGAAGCAATGATCCCGCTGTCATAATCTCCGATCCCGAGACCTTCCAGATTTCCGACGTGAAAATGCTCTTTCAGGGTTTTCTGGCACAGCTGGTCGTCAAAGTACCAGGGATCCAGAGCAAATACACAGATCCCAAGACGCCCCTTCAGATCCGCTACATCCACACCGCTTAAAAGAAAGGCGTCGTTGCAGATGATCTCGGCAGGTGTGAATTTATTGATCTCATCCAGAAGCTTCTGTGGTTTATCCAGCTCTGTGAGAAAGCAGTCACCGGTTGTGATATCTGCAATTGCACAGCCAAAATGCTCTCCAATGGAGACAATGGACATCAGATAATTGTTTTTTGACTCGTCCAGTGACATGGTATCCAGAGTAGTTCCCGGTGTGACAATGCGGACAACCTCTCGTTTAACAAGACCCTTGGCTTTTTTCGGATCTTCTACCTGTTCGCAGATGGCAACCTTATAGCCCTTTTCGATCAGCCGGTTGATATAAGTTTCCGCAGCATGAAAAGGAACGCCACACATGGGCGCTCTCTCTTCCAGTCCGCAGTCTTTTCCTGTAAGTGTAATTTCCAGTTCCCTGGATGCAGTCAGTGCATCCTCAAAGAACATTTCATAAAAATCGCCCAGACGGTAAAAAAGGATACAGTCGCTGTACTCTTCTTTGGTCTTTACGTATTCTTTCATCATCGGACTTAATGCCATTCTGTTAAAATCTCCTATTCTATACGGCATGACACCGTTTTATCTTAAGTCTGACCATGTTCCGCTCTGTAAGAACATGGTCAGGTAAATACTTGTATTATGAAACTTTTTCAATTCTATCATAAAAGGATTTTGGGTTCAAGATGGGGTAATGAGAAATTTTCTATCCGGGTGTCCAGGGCTATCCTTTCGGCTGATAGTTTTCATACGGTTCAGAAAAGAAGCTGTTCTTTCAGTTTCCGTTTTCTGTCCCTGGAAGTAAAGGCTGCCTCTACAGAATTCAGAAGCAGCAGCCTTTTCTGCTCCTGGGTAAGATCTAACAGAGATTCCATATATCGGAATTCCCGGGAAAGGGTTGTTCTTTCAATCGCCGGATCATCGGTATTTAAGGTTACCTTAAGTCCCATTTCGAGAAATGCTTTCAGCGGATAAGCAGACATTTCTTCCACAGCTTTTGTCTGGCGGTTGCTTGTAGGGCACATTTCCAGAAAAATCCCCTTATCCTTTACAAGCTGTATCACTTCCTTATTTCCCGCGATCCTAACACCATGACCGATCCTGACTGCCCCCATATGGACAGCTGTTTTTACATCCTCTGCATTTCCGGCCTCGCCTGCATGGATGGTAAATGGAACCTGATATTCTCTTGCTTTTGCAAAAAGCGCCTCGTAATTTTCTGTTGGAAAGAGTGCCTCGGCTCCTGCAAGATCGATAGCAACCACGCCGCCATCTTCAACAAGATATTTTTTTGCCAGCTCCAGAGTTTCCAGATTTTCTTTCTGGTTAAGAGCACCGCGCATACAGCATAAGATCAGATTACCGGGGATGGGAGCTCTTTTCAGACCACGTAATGCAGCGTGGATCGCTGTTTCCTGAGTCATTTCCTTCTGTGTATGAAGCTGTGGGGCAAAACGAAGTTCTGCGTAGATCACACCGTCTTCTTTCATTTCAGAAAGGATAAGATAAACAGCCTCTTCCAATGCCTCTTCTGTCTGAAGAAGGGAAAGAGGCAGGTCAAAGCATTTCAGAAAATCATTGAGATTTTCGCAGGTATCCGGCACAGAAAGGAGAGAAAGAAGCTCTTCATCTGTGGCAGCCGGAAGCGTGATCTGCTGCAATGCGGCAAGTTTTCTGGCTATCTCTGTGGTAATGCAGCCGTCCAGATGTGCGTGGAGATCGATGTAGTGATCAATTCTATTTTCTGTTTTCATAGGCGCTAAGTACCTCCCTGGTTGGATTTATTCTTATCCCTGAAATGGTTTTGCGTTTCTTATGGTATCTGTTGGAAGGAATTATTAAGGTGAATTCCGGGTTATATTTCCTGTGTGGCTTTTTTTAACCAGGATTGCTCTTCTTCATTCAGATACGGAGAAATCTTTTCGTATACAAGGGCATGATACTGATTGAGCAATTTGCGCTCTCCTGCTTCCATCTGTTCCGGATCGATACCTTCCAGATCAAATGGGACCAGAGTCAGTGGCTCAAATTTCATAAACTGGCCGTAGGATGTTTTTTCGGCTTTTTTGCAAACTACAAGATTTTCGTGACGGATGCCGAATTCATTTTCCGCATAATATCCCGGTTCATCGGAGGTGATCATCCCTTCTTCCAGAACAGGAGCCGGAAGCTCGGCAGGGCTTTTCCAGCGGAAGCTCTGCGGTCCTTCATGTACATTGAGAAGGTATCCTACGCCATGGCCGGTTCCGTGGTTGTAATCCTCTCCCATAGCCCAGAGAGGTCCTCTAGCCAGGGCATCCAGATTCAGGCCGGTACAGCCGTAACGGAATTTTGCTGCTGCCAGGTTCAGGTGTCCACGGAGTACTGCTGTGAAATATTTTTTTTCTTTTTCAGTAACCGGGCCAAGTACAACGGTGCGGGTGATATCAGTAGTGCCCTCCAGATAATGTCCGCCTGTATCCATCAGAACCAGCCCTTTTGGCTCCAGTGGAATATTGGTTTCTTCTGTTGCACTGTAATGAACAATGGCTCCATGTGCACCGTAGGCAATGATGGGATCAAAGCTGTTTCCCTGAAAATTCTCCTGTCCGGAACGGAATTCATAGAGCTTATCAGCAGCGGAAAGCTCGGTGATCTTCTGTTTTTCCGCATTTTTCTTCAGCCAGTGGATAAACTTCACCATTGCAACGCCATCTTTGAGGTGGGCAGTCTTTTCATTCTGGACTTCGGTTTCATTTTTGATGGCTTTTGGGAGAAGGGTCAGATTTTCACCGTCCAGGATCGTTACCGGCTTTGGAATACTGCTGACCAGTCGGCTGTTTACATTGCTTCTGGAAAGAAATACCTTTTTCTCTTCGGGGATCGTCTGTACATAGGTGTAAATATCATCATATGGATAAATGGCAATACCGTCTTTGGAAAGTGCTTCCTTAACAGAATCCGAAAAGGCTTTTTCATTGACAAAAAGACGGAGCTCACTGTCATCCAGCACAAGATAGGAAAGAACTACCGGGCAGCAGTGGATATCATTTCCGCGGATATTTAAAAGCCATGCAATGTCATCAAGGGAAGTGAGGATAAAGAGGTCTGCGCCCTTCTCTTTCAGTTTGCTGCGGATCTCACGGATCTTGTCTGCTCTGGATCTTCCGGCCCATTTTTCGGATAATTCCATTACCGGTTCACAGGAAAGTGCCGGACGATCATCCCAGATATTTCCGATGAGATCCTCATTTACAGAAAAATGTACCTGTTTTTTCTGAAGGATTCTTTCTAGCGTCTCTGCTTCTTCTGCGCTTACGGTACGGCCATCGAAGCCGAGACACATTCCCTCTTTCAGATTTTCTTCCAGGAATTTGTGGATCGTTGGTACGTCCGGTTCTCCCATCTTAAACAGAGTAACCGGAGTTCCCTCTAACTGCTGTGCAGCCTGGATAAAATATCTTCCGTCTGTCCAGAGTCCGGCCATGTCCTGCATGATCACGGCAGTTCCGGCAGAACCGGTAAATCCGGTGATGTATTTTCTGCATTTAAAATAATCCCCAACATACTCAGAACCATGAAAATCATCGGTCGGAACCAGATAAGCATCGATTCCCTTTTCCTTCATTTGTTTTCGAAGAGCTGTGATCCGTTCTGTAACTGTCATAATCTTATGCCTCCTCTGTATAACTGTTCTTTATCGCAAAGCCATGATCCATAGGGCCGCTTCCCTTTCCCAGATCCAGCATGGCAGCAAGGGCTCCGGAAATATAGTCCTTGGCACGGTTTACAGATTCCACCATGGAAAATCCCTTTGCAAGGTTGGAAGTGATGGCCGAGGAAAGAGCACATCCTGTTCCGTGGGTGTTGGGATTGTCGATCCTTTTTCCCTCAAACCACTGATATGTTCCATTCACATAGAGAAGATCATTGGCATCATTGAGCTTATGTCCGCCCTTGCAGAGAACTGCACAGTGATACTGCTCGGAAACCTGTTTTGCAGCTTCGATCATATCATCGGCGCTTTTGATCTTCCGTCCGGTAAGCACCTCGGCTTCCGGGATATTGGGGGTGAGAAGATCTGCAAGAGGAAACAGTTCTTCCTTCAGAACATCCACCGCCTCCTCACTGATCAGTCTTGCACCGCTTGTGGCAACCATAACCGGGTCCACCACGATATTTTTTGCCCGATACTGTCGGAGCTTTCCTGCGATCATATGGATCAGATCACTTTCGGAAACCATTCCGATCTTTACTGCATCCGGAAAGATATCCGTAAAAATACAGTCCAGCTCCTGACCCAGGAACTCTGCGGTTGCATTCTGGATGGCTGTGACACCGGTGGTGTTCTGGGCAGTCAGCGCGGTGATGGCACTCATGGCGTATATTCCGTTTGCCATCATGGTTTTAATATCGGCCTGGATCCCGGCTCCTCCGCTGGAATCGCTGCCTGCGATGGTTAATGCTGTTTTCATCTTTGGTTTCCTCCGTTTTCTGTGAATATATAGTTCTGTAACTCTGTCAGATCCCGACAGTAGATATAGGCATCCTTTTTCAGCTGTTCCTGATCCGGTTCTCCCAATGCGTCATAAATACCGGCAGTCAGAAATCCTGCATTTCCGGCAGTCTGCAACGCGTAGAGTGAATCCTCCACAACCAGCGTCCGGGATGGCTCCGTTCCCAGTGCTTCTGCAGCTGTAAGATAGACCCTCGGAGAATGTTTGCTTTCTCCGATCTCACTGGTGGTATAGATTTTATCAAAAAAGGAAAGAAGTCCGTTTCTTTCCAGCGCCCGGCAGATATGTTCCCTGGGGCTTGAGGTTGCCACTGCAGCCGGGATTTTCTGTTCTGCAAGGCATTGAAGAAGTTCTCTGGCACCTGATTTTGCCGGGACCTCTTCAAAATAGTATTTACGGATCCGGGATTTCAGATCCATCACGATCTTTTCTTCGGAATACGCAAGAGTAAACCTGTTTTTCAGCCAGTCCGCTCCCTGCTCCATACTCATGGGAAAAAGGATTTCGTCCATTTCCGCAACCGGCTGATATCCCAGATCTGTAATATATCGTTTTCCAAGCTCCTTCCAAACAGAGAGCGAATCCAGAAGGACGCCGTCTGCATCAAATATCACGGCTTTTATAGGAAAAATCATGTTTATACTCCTGAAAAATTTTTTTGTGATACTCTGTCATTGGAACATTACGAAATAATTTCCCATGACATAAAAAACTGATATAAAAAACGCGGATATATCACAAAAGATATATCCGCATTTATTATAAGCCGCAGATATCCAAAATGCAACCGGGAGTTAAGGAGGCTCATCTGAAACAGCAGCTCTATTTTCAAAACATTTTTTATTCTTTACCGTTAAAACAATATGTGCATACATTACAAGGATCGATCCCAATGGATTCCAGAAGATCATCCAGTCTGTGATAGCGAAGGGTGGTAAAATTCTGCATCTCGCAGATATCCTGTACCATCTGCTCGTATTTCTCTGTATGTGGATCTGCATATTCATCCAGAACTTCCTGCGGACAGTTGGGGCCTTCTCTCTTCTCGATCACCTGACGGGTGATCAGCTCCATCTCAGATTTGGAACGTGAGAAGTTTAAATATTTGCAGCCGTACATGATTGGCGGGCAGGCAGGACGGACATGAACCTCTTTGGCTCCGCTGCGGTACAGAAATTCGGTTGTCTCGCGAAGCTGGGTGCCACGTACGATGGAATCGTCTATGAGAAGAAGTTTTTTATCCTTGATCAGCGCACGTACCGGGATCAGTTTCATTTTGGCAATAAGGTTACGCTGGTTCTGATTGGTTGGCATAAAAGATCTGGGCCAGGTTGGTGTATATTTAATGAATGGTCTTGCGTAAGGAATGCCGGATTCATTGGCGTATCCGATGGCATGGGCAATGCCGGAATCCGGAACACCGGCTACAATGTCCGGGTGCACGGAATCGCCGTCTCTCTTTGCAAGCATGCTTCCACAGCGGTAGCGCATCTCCTCTACATTTACGCCTTCATAAGAGGCTGTCGGATATCCGTAGTAAACCCAGAGGAAGGAACAGATCTTCATTTTCTTTCCGGGCTCAACCAGAGTTTTGACTTCGTCGGCTGTTACGAATACGATCTCTCCGGGGCCAAGTTCTTTATAATCTTCGTATCCAAGGTTGATATAGGCATGACTTTCAAAGGAAATACAGTATGACCCTTCTTTGTGACCAATTTCCACAGGAGTTCTGCCCATCTTGTCACGGGCTGCATAAATTCCGTCTTTTGTCATAAGAAGCAGAGTCATGGAGCCGTCGATCAGTCCCTGTACGTACTGGATACCTTCCACAAAATTGTCCTTTTCACAGATCAGTGCAGCGATCAGTTCGGTCACATTGACTGTTCCGTTAGTCATCTCCTGAAAATGTACCTTGGTCGTATCATACAGTTGCTGCAGAAGTTCATCGTAATTATTGATCTTTCCCACAAAAGTGAGGGCAAAGCTGCCGATCCTGGAACTGAACAGAAGGGGCTGAGGCTCATAATCAGAAATACATCCGATTCCCATATTTCCCTTCATGGAACCCACATCTCCGTCAAATTTTGTACGGAAAGGTGTGTTCTCAATGTTGTGGATGGCACGGTCAAATCCATGTTCTCCGTAAACAGCCATACCTCCGCGGCGTGTTCCCAGATGAGAATGGTAATCCACTCCGTAAAAAAGCTCCAGTACACAGTCATCCTTCGATGCTACTCCAAAAAATCCGCTCATAATGCGCTCCTCTCTACTACTATGATGTTAACGATTTCTGTTATCGTTCCTATATCCATAATCGCTATCAGTATAGCATAAGAGAATTGAAAATAAAAACCAATTTGGCGGATAATCCTGCTTTTTCAGAATAAACTATAAAGATATTAGCCGGATTTATAGAAGTGGAAAATTTTTTCTGTATGAGACAAAAGAAACAGCTCCGCTTTTACAGAACTGTTTCTTTTGGCCATTTGGCAAATATGTGGTTTAAAAATCCGGTTTATTCCTGGGTGATTCCCTTAAACTCATAACCGGCTTCCTTGATCACTTCTTCAACCTTTGCCTCGTCAACCTTCTCAGGTACAGAGAATACAGTTGTTCCGTTCTCGTGGGAAGAAACTACGTCTTCTGCTCCGAAAGCTGCCTGGATGGCTTTGTTTACGTGTGCCTCACAGTGTCCGCACATCATTCCTTCTACATTGACCGTTACCTTTACCATTGTTTTGTTCTCCTTTTCTTCTTTTATATTTTCATCATGACTGATGTGTAATGTTACCGGATTTTTGATTTCTTTGTCTTTTGCTGCATTGTGGATCTGAAACAGATTCAGACGCAGCGCATTTGTTATAACACAGAAGCTGGAAAGACTCATGGCCGCAGCTCCGAACATCGGATTCAAGGTCCATCCGAAAAGCGGGATCCAGACACCTGCTGCAAGGGGAATGCCGATTATATTGTAGAAAAATGCCCAGAAAAGATTCTCATGGATATTCCGAAGTGTGGCGCGGCTTAAACGTACTGCCGCTGGAACATCGCTTAACTGGCTCTTCATCAGAACGATATCTGCCGCATCAATGGCAATATCTGTTCCTGCACCGATGGCAATTCCGATATCGGCTCTTGTAAGTGCCGGCGCGTCGTTGATACCGTCACCGACCATGGCAACCTTTCCCTGCTCCTTCAGAGCGCGGATCACACTTTCTTTTCCATCCGGAAGAACTCCTGCGATCACATCGTCAACTCCTGCCTGAGCTCCGATGGCTTTTGCGGTACGCTCATTGTCACCGGTAAGCATAACTACACGGATTCCCATGTTCTGAAGCTCTTTTACTGCACGGGGACTGTCTTCCTTGATCACATCCGCAACTGCGATGATTCCCAGAAGTTTACCGTTTCGTGTGAAAAGAAGGGGCGTTTTTCCCTGCTCTGCAAGCTGCTCGGCTCTCCTGTTAAGGTCTGCGGAAACCTTTGTCTGGCTGCTGATAAATTTCATGCTTCCGCCTGTCAGCTTGTCACTTCCAAGTATAGCGGAAAGTCCGTTTCCCGGAAGTGCCTGGAAGCCGGTTACTTCACCTGTGGCAAGGTTCTCTTCCTCGGCTTTTTTGAGAACTGCCTTTGCCAAAGGATGTTCGCTTTTTTTCTCCAGTGCACAGGCCAGAGTGAGAAGCTCTGTTTCTGTAACTCCCTCAGCCGGGAGAATATCTGTTACCTCCGGCTGACCGCTTGTAATGGTTCCGGTTTTATCCAGTGCGACGATCTGGACTTTTCCTGCTTCCTCCAGGGAAACGGCTGTTTTGAAAAGGATTCCGTTTTTGGCACCCAAACCGTTGCCGACCATAATGGCAACCGGTGTTGCAAGGCCAAGTGCGCAGGGGCAGCTGATGACCAGAACGGAAATCCCCCTTGCCAGAGCATAACCGAAGGTCTGTCCTGCAAGAAGCCAGATGATCGTTGTGATCACTGCGATTGTGATCACTGCCGGTACAAACACACCGGAAACACGGTCTGCGATCTTTGCGATCGGTGCCTTGGTGGCTGCCGCATCACTGACCATTTTGATGATCTGGGAAAGGGTGGTATCCTCTCCCACTCTGGTCGCTTCGCATTTGATAAATCCGGACTGATTCACAGTTGCCGCAGAAACCATATCTCCGGTTTCTTTATCAACCGGGATACTCTCGCCGGTCAGTGCGGATTCATTGACTGCGGTGGTTCCTTCCAGGATCACTCCGTCCACCGGAATATTCTCTCCCGGGCGGACGACAAAGGTTTCTCCTTTCTGAACCTGCTCAATAGGAACGGTAAGTTCCTGTCCCTTTCGTACCACGACCGCAGTTTTGGGTGCCAGATTCATAAGGCTTTTAAGCGCATCCGTTGTCTTTCCTTTAGAACGGGCCTCCAGCATTTTTCCTACGGTGATCAGTGTCAGGATCATGGCTGCAGATTCAAAATAAAAATCCATCATGTAATTCATAACTGCAGCAAAATCTCCATCTGCCTGTGCTCTTGTCATGGCAAACAGTGCATAGACGCTCCACAGGAAGGATGCCATGGAGCCAAGAGCTACCAGAGTATCCATATTTGGGGAACGGCGCCACAGACTCTTAAATCCATTGATGAAAAATTTCTGGTTGATCACCATAATGATACCAGCCAGGAGCAGCTGTACCAGTCCCATGGCTACGTGATTGCCGTCAAACCATTTCGGCAGTGGCCATCCCCACATCATGTGCCCCATGGAGAAATACATCAGCACCAGCAAAAATCCCACGGATGTGATAAGACGTTTCTTTAGGATCGGAGTTTCATGATCTTCCAGCGCTTCTTCTGCCGTAGACATGGAAATCTTCGCTCCGGCAGCTCCGCCCTTTAAGGATGCACCATATCCGGCGGCTTCCACTGCGGCAATGATCTCACCGGATGAAGCGGTTCCTTCAACTCCCATGGAGTTGGTCAGAAGACTGACGGAACAGCTATTCACCCCCGGAACCTTCGATACGGCTTTTTCCACACGGGCAGAGCAGGCGGCGCAGCTCATACCAGTTACATTATATTGTTCCATTTTCTTTCAGTACCTCCTAAAATCCAGTTTGTCCCTTTATTTCATCAGCTTCTGGAGGGTTGCTACCAGCTCATCAATGGTCTCATCCTTACCTTCCCGGATATCCCGGGCAACGCAGGTGCGGATGTGGCTGGCAAGCAGCTCTTTGTTGAACGCATTCACTGCAGCATTGACTGCAGCGGACTGAATCAGGATATCATTACAGTAGGCATCATTCTCCATCATTCCTATAATGCCTCTGATCTGGCCTTCAATACGTTTCAGACGGTTGATCAGCTTTTTTTTCTCCTCCTCTGAACGTGCAGTGTGTTTTTCACAACAGCAGGGACAGGCTTTCTTTTCAGACATAGGCTGTCTCTCCTTTCCCATAAATACCCTCATGGGGTATCCTCTATATATGGAATAATATATACCCTCATGGGGTATTTGTCAATAGAAACAGTATTTTTATAATAAAAAAGCCCGCTCATTCGATAATGGCAATGAGCGGGCAATATAAACTTATAATTAGCTGAATCAGGTAAGTCCCCAACGGGGTTGTGAAAAGCAATAAGCAGTGGGTGAGGACTTGTCTATAATTCTACTCTTCCACGATATGTCCGAAATAATAGAATCCCTTGCAGGTATCCAGGCTTACTTTTACATATTTGCCGATGAGATCTTTTTCTCCCGGGAAATGAACCAAGAGATTATGCTGGGTACGTCCTGTAAGAGTACCCTTCTCCCGGTTTTCGTCTTCTACCAGGATTTCCTGAATGGTTCCCTGGAAACGGGAGGAATTTTCCCGGCCCTTTTCCTGTACCAGGGTAAGAAGACGGCTGAAACGGTCTTTTACCACATCCTCCGGCACCTGATTTTCCATGCCGGCTGCAGGGGTTCCGCTTCGTTTGGAATAAATAAATGTGAAGGCAGTATCGTAATTTGCTTTTTTTACAACATCCAGTGTTTCCTGGAAATCTTCTTCTGTTTCTCCCGGAAATCCGACCATGATATCTGTTGTCAGCGAAATATCCGGGATCGCCTTACGGATCTTATCTACCAGCTCCAGATATTTCTCCTTGTCGTAACGGCGGTTCATTTCCTTTAAGACTCTGCTGCTTCCGGACTGCAGCGGAAGATGCAGATGGTGACAGATCTTCTGGCTCTCTGCCATGGTCTGGATCAGCTCATCGGACAGGTCCTTCGGATGGGAAGTCATAAAACGGATACGCTTCAGCCCTTCGATCTTTTCCACTTCTTTCAGAAGTTCTGCAAAGGTCACCGGTGTTTCCAGAGTTTTTCCGTAGGAGTTTACATTCTGACCAAGAAGCATGATCTCAGTAACGCCATCTGCGACCAGTTCCTCGATCTCGCGGATGATGGCCTGTGGCTCGCGGCTCTTTTCTCGGCCGCGGACATAAGGAACGATGCAGTAGCTGCAGAAGTTATTGCAGCCAAACATTACGCTGACTCCTGTTTTGAAGGAGTATTTGCGGGAAGTTGGCATGCCCTCTATGATCTCATCGGATTCCTTCCAGATATCAATGATCTGGTCGTCGGTCTGCAGCGTCCGGTAAAAAAGCTCCGGGAATTTGTGGATATTATGGGTTCCGAATACAAGATTTACATATTTATAATCCTTGCGGATCTTTTCCACTACGTGATGCTCCTGCATCATACATCCGAACAGTACGATCTTCATATCCGGGTGCTCCCGCTTGATGCTCTTTAAATGTCCAAGATGTCCATAGATCTTCTGGTTGGCATTCTCGCGGACTGTGCAGGTGTTAAACACAACTGCATCGGCATCTTCGGTATCTACCATCTCATATCCCATTTTTTCCATGATGGCCGCAATAGACTCTGTCTGGATGGAGTTCATCTGGCATCCTTCATTCTGGATGTGGAAGGTGGGACGTTTCGTACTGCTTTTGGCAAGAAGCTCTTTACATTTTTCAATGTACTGAAGCTGGATCTCTGTTTCTTTGTTCTGGCTCAAATCAATTCCTCCAATAACTAAAAATTTCATATGTATCTATAAATTATTTTTCTTTAGACAATATCAGACGGGAGCATTGAACTCCCGTCTGATATATCATACAGAATTTACGGTTGTCTGTCAAAGAGTTTTTATAATAGCGGTGCAAAAACTCTCAGTACGTTTTGAATGGCACGTACCACAATATTTCTCTTCTGGCAGAATGCCAGATCAATGGGATCACAGTACTCCAGGGTTTCTGTAAAATCATCCCGGATGTCCAGGATCACATCATTCTTATACATCCAGACACCATCTTCAAAATGCAGATAAAGGCTTCGGTAATCCAGATTTATGGTTCCTACGACGCCTACTTTATCATCACAGACAAAAGATTTTGCATGTAAAAATCCCGGCTGGTATTCGTAGATCTTTACACCTGCTTCCAGAAGCTGTTTATAATAAGACTGTGTCAGCAGGAAGACCATTTTTTTGTCCGGGATACCTGGTGTCATGATCCGGACATCCACACCGCTTTTTGCAGCGAGGCACAGGGCGGTCATCATCTCATTATCTATGATCAGATATGGTGTGCAGATATAAACATAGTTTTTGGCGCGATTGATAATATTAAGATAAACGTTCTCTCCTACGATCTCATCGTCCAGGGGGGAATCGCAGAATGGCTGGACATAACCGTTTCCCGGAAATTCGTTGGGGTGCCACCTGTGCGGAACATAATTTCCGAAATCAAGAGAAGTATCTGTTCTGGTAACGATTCCCCACATATACAGGAACATAGCTGTCATATTCCAGACGCCTTCTCCTTTCAGCATAACGGCTGTATCCTTCCAGTGGCCAAACCGTTTTCGCTGATTGATATATTCGTCAGCCAGGTTGATGCCGCCGGTAAAACCGGTCCAGCCATCGATCACACAGATCTTACGGTGGTCACGGTTATTCTGGATTATATTAAGAATCGGACGGAACCGGTTGAATACTTCGCATTTGATTCCTCGCCGGCGCATCTCCTGATCATACTTGTATGGCAATGTGGTAAGGCAGCCGAAGCCATCATAGATCAGTCGGACATCCACTCCTTCTTTAGCCTTTTTTTCAAGGATATTAAGGATCGTCTGCCACATTACCCCGTCATTTATGATGAAATATTCGATAAAAATAAAATGCTTTGCCTGCTCCAGTTCATGCACCAGAACCGGAAACATATCATCTCCTACCTGAAAATACTCTGCTGTGGTATTCTCGTGAACCGGATATCTTGAATACTGCCAGATGTAATCCGACTGGATCCTCATGGAACGGTCGTCTTCGTTTAAATGTTTTCTTGTGAGCTCTGAGCCTTCCAGGTATTCAGCAGTTTCATCAATAAGATTCTGATAATGCTGCTCCATTACAGCGCCGATCCGTGACTTACCGAAAAGAAGGTACAGGGAAACACCAAATACCGGAAAAATAAGGATCAGCATCGTCCAGGCGAGCTTATAAGATGGATTGATCTTTTTATTTACGATCCACAGAACAACCAGAAAACCTATGGCCTGCATTCCGATCGTCACCCATCTGGAGTATTCCATAAGCCGGAAAAGGGCGATCAGCAGCCATGCCAGCTGCACAACAAGAGCCAGAGCTACATAAAAAATTCGATTAAATAATAATTTAAGGAGCGATCGCAATGGTTTGATAATCAGTTTAATAAACAAATTCATATTTCTTTCCTTCGTCAAACGTTCCTGTTTCTATTTAATTAAAAATCCCTGACCATACAGCCAGGGATTTTTGCGCACAATTAATTATATTTACGTTTTCTTGCGGCTTCAGATTTTTTCTTACGACGAACGCTTGGCTTCTCGTAATGCTCTCTCTTACGGATTTCCTGCTGGATTCCCGCCTTAGCACAGCTTCTCTTGAATCTGCGAAGAGCGCTATCTAAAGTCTCGTTCTCTTTTACGATAACGTTTGACATAGACTCACACCTAACCTCCCTCCAGTTGTAGATTGTGCTAAAATACAACTGTCTGGGTATTTTTCTTGCACGAGTGTTATTATATAGCATAACAAGTGCTTTCGTCAACATCTTTTTCGATTTTTATGAAAAAAATGTCAAAATTGTAAATCACGCACAACTTTGTTATTTTGTGAGCTGTTTTTCAAGGATTCCTGCTGCTGCGTCCATAGCTTCCTGGGCTTTTTCCGGATTCTTTCCGCCGGCCTGTGCCATGTTCGGACGTCCGCCGCCGCCACCGCCAACGATCGCTGCCACTGCTTTGATCAGGTTTCCTGCATGAGCGCCTGCTTTCTGAGCTGCATCCGTTGCCATTGCAAGAAGATTAACCTTGCCGTCGTTTACTGCTGCAAGAAGGACAACACCTTCGCCAAGCTGCTCTTTCAGTTTATCACCCAGGTCTCTGAGACCGTTCATGTCAACGCCCTCAACTTTGGCTGCAAGGAGTTTTACGCTGTTTACTTCAACGACTTTATCCATGACATCGCCAAGTGCACTCTGGGCAGCTTTGCTCTTGAGGGATTCATTTTCGCTCTGAAGAGCCTTTACCTCAGCCTGCAGGTGACTGATCTTTTCTACAACCTCGGCTGTATTGGCCTTTAATGCTTTTGCAGCCTCATGGAGAAGCTCTTCCTGCTTTCTGTAGTATTCGATAACTGCTTTGCCGGTAAGTGCCTCAATACGGCGTACACCAGCTGCGATACCGGATTCGGAAACGATCTTAAAGAGCATGATGGAGCTTGTATTCTTTACATGAGTACCACCACAGAGCTCTTTGGAAAAGTCTCCCATGGATACTACACGTACCTTCTGGTCATATTTCTCACCAAAGAGAGCCATTGCTCCGGATTTCTTGGCTTCTTCCACATCCATGACATCTGTATGAACATCAAGACCTGCCTGGATCTCTTTGTTTACAAGCTCTTCTGTTGCCTGGAGTTCTTCTGCTGTCATAGCCTGAAAATGAGCAAAGTCAAAACGAAGTCTGTCCGGAGTTACCAGAGAACCCTTCTGCTCTACGTGGGAACCAAGAACGGTTTTCAGTGCTTTCTGAAGAAGATGTGTTGCACTGTGGTTTTTCTCGGTATCTTTTCTTGCTTCTTCGTTTACCTTCAGGGATACTGTCTCACCTGAGGAAATCATACCGGATTCCATATGTCCTACGTGGCCAAATTTACCGCCGCGGAGTTTGATGGTGTCCTCAACAACAAATTTACCGTTTGCAGTCTCGATCACACCGGTATCACCTTCCTGTCCACCCATTGTTGCATAGAAAGGAGTCTGCTCTACAAATACGGTACCCTTCTGTCCCTCTGTGAGAGAATCTACGATCTCTGTTTCTGTGGTAAGGACAGTAACCTTGGAATCAAAGGTAAGATGATCGTAGCCGACGAATTCTGTTGTTACGTTTACATCAATATCATCGTATACGGTTGCGTCTGCACCCATATAGTTGGTTACTTCACGGGCAGTACGTGCCTTGACTCTCTGTTCCTCCATTGCTTTCTGGAAGCCTTCCTCGTCAATGCCGTAGCCTTTTTCCTCAAGGATCTCTTTTGTAAGGTCAAGAGGGAATCCGTAAGTATCATAAAGCTTGAATGCGTTGTCACCGGAAAGAGTCTTTTCACCTGCTTTTTTCATATCCTCTTCCATGTCGGAAAGGATACGAAGTCCCTGATCGATAGTTTTGTTGAACTGATTCTCCTCATTTGTCAGTACACGGAAGATGAACTCTTTCTTCTCCTCAAGCTCCGGATATCCGGCTTTGGAGCTCTCGATCACCTGTGCACTTAATTTTGCAAGGAAAGTTCCCTCGATGCCAAGAAGACGTCCGTGACGTGCTGCGCGGCGGATCAGACGGCGGAGAACATATCCACGTCCCTCATTGGTTGGCATGATTCCATCGGAGATCATAAATGTTGCGGAACGGATATGGTCCGTGATCAGACGGATGGAAACGTCATCTGCATAGTTTTTCTCATATTCTTTATGTGCGATCTCGCATACAAGATTACGAAGTGCACAAATTGTATCTACATCAAAAATAGAATCAACATCCTGAACAACTACAGCAAGACGCTCAAGTCCCATACCGGTATCAATGTTTTTCTGTTTCAGGGTTGTGTAGTTTCCGTTTCCATCGTTCTCGAACTGTGTGAAAACGTTGTTCCATACTTCCATGTAACGGTCGCAGTCGCAGCCTACCGTACATCCGGGTTTGCCACAGCCGTATTTTTCGCCACGGTCATAGTAGATCTCAGAGCATGGACCGCATGGACCTGCGCCATGCTCCCAGAAGTTATCCTCTTTTCCGAAACGGAAAATACGTTCAGACGGAATCCCTACTTCTTTGTTCCAGATATCAAAGGCTTCATCATCATCCAGGTAAATGGATGGATAGAGACGGTCTGCATCAAGCCCTACAACCTCAGTAAGAAACTCCCATGACCAGTGGATGGCTTCTTTCTTGAAGTAATCACCAAAAGAGAAGTTACCAAGCATTTCAAAGAAAGTACCGTGACGTGCGGTTTTACCTACATTTTCGATATCTCCGGTACGGATACATTTCTGGCAGGTTGTCACTCTTGTTCTTGGCGGCTTCTCAGCACCTGTAAAATATGGTTTCAGCGGAGCCATACCTGCATTGATCAGCAGAAGACTCTTATCTCCCTGAGGAACCAGGGAAAAGCTTTTCATTACAAGATGGCCCTTGCTCTCCATAAAGTCAAGGAACATCTTACGAAGTTCGTTCACTCCGTACTTTTTCATGTTGTTATCCTCCTTGTGTCAACCCTACCTGTCAGCATTTCCGGAATGCCGTAGCTTTATCCCGGAAATGTCACAGATATGGGAAATTATTTTACACAGATCTTTTTGAATTTTTTCTTGCCTCGTTTCAGAACGATCCCGTCCCCTGCAAAAGCATCCTTCTCAACCGTATGGTAAATATCGGTGAGCTTCTCACCATCGATGGATACACCACCCTGCTGGATCGCACGGCGACCCTCGGAACGGCTTGGTACCAGCTCTGCTTTTACAAGAAGTGTGATCAGGTCGATTTTTCCTTCCTCGTCAAAATCTTCCTCTGAAAGCTCTGTTGTAGGCATATGAGAAGTATCTGCACCTGAGAACAGTGCGCGGGCACCCTCCTGTGCTTTCTTGGCTTCCTCCTCACCGTGTACAAGCTCTGTCAGCTGGTATGCAAGGATCTCCTTGGCTTTGTTCAGCTCGCTGCCTTCCCATTTGGCCATCTCGTCGATCTCCTCAAGAGGAAGGAAAGTAAGAAGACGCATACATTTGATAACGTCAGCATCGTCTACATTTCTCCAGTACTGGTAGAAATCGAACGGGGATGTCTTATTCGGATCAAGCCATACAGCTCCGGACTGTGTTTTTCCCATCTTCTTGCCCTCAGAATTGAGAAGCAGTGTGATGGTCATGGCATAGGCATCCTTGCCAAGCTTACGGCGGATCAGCTCGGTACCGCCAAGCATGTTGCTCCACTGGTCATCGCCACCGAACTGCATGTTGCAGCCGTATTTCTGGTACAGCATGTAGAAGTCGTAGCTCTGCATGATCATGTAGTTAAATTCCAGGAAGCTTAAGCCTCGCTCCATACGCTGTTTGTAGCACTCTGCTGTCAGCATACGGTTTACGGAAAAGTGAGCACCTACCTCACGGAGAAGCTCTACATAGTTAAGGTTCATAAGCCAGTCAGCATTGTTTACCATAAGAGCTTTTCCATCAGAGAAATCGATGAAACGGCTCATCTGCTGCTTGAAGCAGTCAATATTGTGCTGGATGGTTTCTTTTGTCAGCATCTGACGCATATCGGTCCTTCCGGACGGGTCACCGATCATCCCTGTTCCGCCGCCGAGAAGGGCGATCGGACGATTTCCTGCCATCTGCAGTCTCTTCATCAGGCAAAGAGCCATGAAGTGACCTACATGAAGGCTGTCTGCTGTAGGGTCAAAGCCAATATAGAATGTGGCTTTTCCGTTATTTACCATCTCTTTGATCTCGTCTTCGTCTGTAACCTGTGCGATCAGGCCACGTGCTTTCAGTTCTTCCCAAACTGTCATTGTTCTTTCCTCCTGTATAGCTTTTATGTTTACGCTTTTATTAAAGTTTATAATTTACAGTATCAGCGTAAAAAATAAAAATGCCCGGTTCCTGTCCGTTTAGGACGAGAACCGGGTCCCGTGTTACCACCTAAATTTACAGAAAACTCGCATTTCCTGCCTCATAAAGTGAATCTACATCCCGTTATATCCATATATATCAAGATATAAAACCACTTCAGCACAATAACGGGTGCCATTCCGTCGCAGCCTATCTATAATACGTTATTATTATAAAGTTTATAATTTACAGTATCAAGTCCCGATTCGGTGCGCAGCTCCGGGATGTATTCACAAAAGTTCTACCCTGCGCCTCTCACCTGCCGGCTGCTCTCTGTGGGGTTTTCCTCAAGCTACTTTTTCCCTTCCAAGCCTTTTACTATACTATATGAAGTATACAAACTGCTTTTTTGTTTGTCAAGAAATTTTAATATTGCTTTGACAACTTAAAGTGGCAGAATGTTACTTTTTACTCTGTTCTCAGTAACACGCTTCGCGATGCACAGAATTTACGCTGATCGCATAAATTCGCGCGGTATGTTTCGGGTTTTCTGTGAGTGATAAGTGGAACTTTTATTTCTGTAAGCCATTTATTCCTTCATCTACGTAAAGGTCATTGCCGTCTGCCGCTGATGTGGCAAGCTGATCACACCGTTCATTTAACGGATTATCTGCATGTCCCTTAACCCAGTGGAAGCTTACCTGATGCTGCTCCTTGGCCTTTAAAAGGCGTTTCCAGAGATCTACGTTCTTCACATCTTCGTTTTTTCCACGTTTCCAGTTTTTCTTCAGCCAGGAATCGATCCAGTGCTGATTAAAAGCATCTACCAGATATTTGGAATCGGAATACAGATCCACCTGGCAGGGGCGGTTCAGTGTTTCCAGTGCTACGATGGCTGCCATCAGTTCCATCCGGTTGTTTGTGGTTTTTTTGTAGCCTCTGGACAGTTCACGTTCATGTAACTGGCCTTTGGTATCGATGTACTGAAGAATTGCTCCGTAGCCTCCCGGTCCATCCGGATTTCCCCGGGCTGCACCATCCGTATAGATTTTTACCTGCATATTTGCTTCTCCTTAAATTTTCAATTTTATGTCCATACGCCTGTTTGTTCAAAGATTACTGCCGGAGACTATGTTGCTTATACCCAGTCTACAAAAAATGTATGGCCTTTATAAGTTTCATATTTCACTTTGCTGAAATTCAGATTCTGGTTCCAGAAATAGCTGGTCATCATGAAATACATATAATTAAAATCTTTCTGTTTAAATCCTCTGAGTGTTCTGGCTTTGCCGGAAGTGACATGTTTATTGAAAATAGTCATTGCTTCTCTTGCAGCCTGATAAGCAAGAGTACGGTTTTCAAACTGACCATTGAGACGTTTGAGAAGGGCCCCGTTCCGCACTACAGAATACTGTGGGGTTGTGCTGCTTCCGATATTCTCATAGATCACACCTCGTATCGTAGATGGAAATTCCTTGTCTGATTTGATCGTACGATTCAGAACACAAAGTGCTACTGCTTCCATTCCGATCTTGCCCTGATCGCCTGCCTCCGATTCACAAAGTGCGGCCAGCAGTGCTTCATCGGATGTCTTGCCGTTGGCTATTCCAGGATGGCTCTTATATTCTTTTACCATAGTGTAATATCTGCTGTTTTTGGTATCGTAAACTTTGACATTTCCATTGCTGACATTTACATTTGGTTTGGTAGTCTTCGCAGTGGCCACACCGTCTGCTGCGATGGAGTATGTAATTCCATTCACTGTTACGGAGGTACTTACTGCCATGACACCGTTGGATTTAAAATAATAGTTCTTCTGATCGATCGTCTTCAGACCAGTATACATATAACCGGTACTGGTGGCAAAATAGTAGCTGATATTTTTGGATTTGTTTTTTACCCATTTGGTTGCCATATAACCGGAAGTTTTGTAAAAATAACGTTTCTGCCCTTTGCTGTTGGTGAGCCAGCCGGTTGCCATAATGCCTCCGCCTTTTGTGAAATAACGTTTCCTTCCCTTGCTGCAGTTTACCCAGCCTGTGGTAAGCTTACCTGTTTTGGGGTTGAAATAGCGCTTATGGCCTTTGGAATCTTTCATCCAGCCGGTTGCCATAACACCCTTGCCTTTTGTAAAATAGTAGGTATATTTGCCATTGACCTTCATCCAGCCCTTTACCTGTACTCCGGTCTTTGTGTTAAAGTAGTACTTGTATCCGCCCAGGGTCAGCCAGCCTTTCTGCTTGCTCCCATCACTTTTTATGTAGTATGTTTTTCCATCGACAGTTTTAAAGCCTGCAGTGGCAGCCTGTACCTCTTTTGCAGAAGCAGAAAAGACTGTGCTTCCCACGATCAGCAGCATGGCAAGCATCAGACCCTTCAGCCATTTTTTTGTTCTGAAACTCTTCATAATTTTCCCCATTTCCTGTTTTAGATATAAAAGCTAGTTTGTCTCAAAAATTACAAAAATGTTACATTTCGTTTATTATATCGTAATGAATAAACACTGTCAACTTTTTTGTAACTGTGGACGGACTCCTGCCATATGATGAAGTGTAAATAAAATTTGCTGGAGGACTTATCGATGAGTGATTTAGCGGCTACCAATTGTGGATGTGATTGCGGATGTGGTTGTGATTCCGGATGCAGCACAGGATGTGGATGTAACAATAACTGTGGCTGTAATAATGGCTGCGGAACTTCCCTGTTTGGAAACGGTGGAAACAGCTGCTCCTGTATCCTTTGGATCATCTGTCTGATGTGTTGCTGTGGAAACAACAGTGGCTGTGGCTGTAATAACAACGGCTGCAACGACAGCTGTTGGATCATCATCCTTCTTCTGCTTTTGTGCGGAAATGGATGCGGCTGCAACAATTGCTGCTGATCTTTTGAAAAGGCAGAGGTCATTTCCTCTGCCTTTTCTGCTGCCGTTTTTCTGCTTCCTCCTGTTTCTGTTTTTTCTCTTCCAGACATTTCAGATCTATCTCATAAAAAGAATTTCCATCAATGACAAGTTCCTGTTTTTTTTCAGATTCCATAATCACATTCCTTTGAAAAATTTCTTCTATATATAATATGACCAGAGAAGGTTTCTGTCATATTTCTTTCTGCAAATTCATAGATTTCAGGAAAAAGGATTTTTTATGGAACAGGAGCCTATCGCACGTACTGCTCTGGATGAAATGGTGGAAAGTGACCAGGATCAGATGCTGAAAGCAATGATCCCGTACCTTCCTTCTTCCGGGCAGCGGTTTTTATCTGTGTATACGAAAGTCCGGGAACTTCAGAATACCATGTCGCTTTTTCAAAGCAGCCGTAGAACAGCCGATCTGCAGGCTACCGGTTTTTCCGGCACCGATCCTCTGGAAATGCTGCAGGATATACGTAAGTGCTGTGGCGGAGAAAATCGCCGTCAGATCGATCATATCACCAGTCTTATGGCTACGATCCAGATGCTTCAGATCATGAATGAAGATTCGTCAGGAGGTGAGAATCCATGAGCGATGACTGGAAAAATAATCCCCGGCTTTCCGGAATGGACCCTCAGAAGCTTTCCATGCTTCAGGGACTGGCAGATCAGGGATTGGGGAAAAATCCGTCCGAACTTCTGCCTTTTATCATGGGCGCAGCTTCTAAAGGAAAAAATGCGGGCTTAAATTTCAGCTCTGATGAGATCTCCACTATCATAGAAGTTCTGAAAATGGGGAAAAGTCCGGCAGAGGCAGCTAAGCTTGACAGAATTGTGAATCTGATGAAAATGATACGTCATTAACAGCTCTGTGATCCCGGAACAGCGGTTTTCTGTTCCGGGATTTTCTACTTTGTAATTCTTTTTATATTTGTCGGAATATAATCTGCAAAAATCTGACATATCCATAGATTCTATCGCATAATTCATAGAACATATTCCCTATTTTTGTGATATTTTTTTATCATTTTCCCTTTCTTCTTATATCAGTATATGGTATACTTGTCCGTGAAATGAATGATATGCAAAATAGGATTTTATGCGTCAAGTGTTTGGCGAATGGGGAGTTGTCGCCAGAACGAAAAGTACGTCTTACGGTATGAAATCCGCACCCGTTGCAACAATATAAGAGAATATCTCATATTGTGTAGGGCTTTTTCGACATACGTTCTATTACAATTGGAGATATCTTTTTTTATGCGCAAAAATAAAAGAGACAGTCTCCGAAAAACGTGATTTTTTTAACAAATGGAGGTTGTTATTTATGGTAGACAAAGCAAAAGTTGAAGAGGCGATCAAGCTTCTTCTCGAGGGAATCGGCGAGGATGTAAACAGAGAGGGACTGCAGGGAACTCCGGAACGTATCGCCCGCATGTGCGAGGAAATTTATGGCGGACTTGATAATGAAGCGGATGAACATCTTCAGAAACAGTTTCATGTAGAGAACAATGAAATGGTTCTGGAAAAGGATATTACCTTTTATTCCATGTGTGAACATCATCTTATGCCTTTTTACGGTAAAGCTCATATCGCATATATCCCAAATGGCAAGGTTACCGGCTTAAGCAAGCTGGCCCGTACCGTTGATGTGTATGCAAGAAGACCGCAGATCCAGGAACGTCTGACTGTGCAGATCGCAGATGCGCTGGAACGTGTTCTCGCTCCTAAGGGAATCATGGTTATGCTGGAAGCGGAGCATACCTGCATGACCATGCGTGGAATCAAAAAGCCGGGAAGCAAAACGGTTACGACTGTTACCAGAGGTGAATTTAAAGAAAATATGGAGCTTCAGAAACAGTTCCTTGCTATGGTCAAGGACTGATGGACAGAGTGAATCAGATCTGGAATCATCCGCTCTATCAGAATGAGCTTAATAAGCTTCAGCTTCTGGAGACTGACCGTGAATTCTGTAGACATACACCGGAGCATTTTTTGGATGTGGCACGCCTTGCCTATATCCGGGCACTTGAGGAAAATGCTCCTGTTTCAAAGGAACTGATCTACTGTACTGCCCTTCTTCACGATATCGGACGGGCCAGACAGTATGAAGATGGCACTCCTCATGATGAGGCCGGTGCTGCTATCGCAGGACAGATCTTAAACGAGCTTGGATTTTCTATGGAAGAAATGGAAGCGATCATTGCGGCAATACGTGGTCACAGAGCTCAGACGGATCCGACAGTTCTTGGAAAACTGCTCTATACTGCGGACAAAAGCTCCAGAAACTGTTTTTCCTGTAAAGCAGAGCCGGAATGTTACTGGCCTTCTGCTAAAAAAAATATGACGATCCAATATTAGGAGGTTTTTCCATGAAAATCGGAAATCGTGAGTTTGATGTAAAAAACAAAACATATATTATGGGTATCCTAAATGTCACACCGGATTCTTTCTCAGATGGCGGAAAATGGAACGATATGGATCATGCCCTGAAACATACAGAAGCTATGATCGCCGAAGGTGCTGATATTCTTGATATCGGTGGGGAATCCACACGTCCGGGGCATACACCGGTTGGCGCACAGGAGGAGATCGAGCGTATTCTTCCTGTTATCGAAGCAGTAAAAGGGCGTTTTGATATCCCCATCTCTGTAGATACCTATAAGGGATGTGTTGCGGAAGAAGCCCTGAAACACGGAGCAGATCTTATCAATGACATCTGGGGACTGAAATATGATCCTGAAATGGCTCCTGTCATTGCCAGATATCAGGCTCCCTGCTGTCTGATGCATAACAAAGATAATACTGAATACAATAATTTTATTGTGGATATGCTGGCAGAAACCCAGGAATGTGTCAATATTGCCAAACGTGCCGGTATTGCCGATGATAAGATCATCCTTGATCCTGGTGTCGGATTTGGTAAAACCTATGAGATGAACCTGATGACCATGGATAATCTGGAGCTTTTCCGGAAGCTGGGATATCCGGTGCTTCTTGGTACCTCCAGAAAATCCATGATCGGACTTGCCCTTGATCTTCCTGTAGATCAGCGTGTAGAGGGAACTCTTGCCACATCGGTGATTGGTGTTATGAAGGGTTGTGCATTTGTCCGTGTTCATGACATCAAAGAAAATAAACGCGTCATCCAGATGACAGAAGCTATTCTGGGACGTTAGGAGGAACTGATGGATAAAATCGAAATCAGAGATCTTGAGATTTTTGCAAACCATGGTGTGTTTCCGGAAGAAACAGCTCTCGGACAGAAATTTGTTGTTTCTGCTGTTATGTATACAGAAACACGTCCGGCAGGGCTGACAGATGATCTTTCTGCTTCCATCAATTATGGAGAAGTCAGTCATATGATCACCGATTTTCTTCAGAAAAATACTTATAAACTTCTGGAGGCTGCTGTGGAGAATCTGGCAGAGACGCTGCTGCTTTCTCTCCCTCTTCTTAAAAAGATCACCCTCCGTATTGAAAAGCCCTGGGCTCCGGTAGGCCTTCCGCTGAAAACCGTTGCTGTGGAAATTACCCGAGGCTGGCATACGGCTTATATTGCTTTTGGTTCCAATATGGGGGATAAGAAGAAATACCTGGACAATGCGATCCAGGGTCTTCGGGATATGAAAGAGATTGTTGTTGAAAAGGTTTCCGAGTATCTTGTAACGGAGCCTTACGGGGATGTGGAGCAGGATGAGTTTCTCAACGGAGCGTTAAGAGTACGGACGCTGCTTTCTCCGGAGGAGCTTCTTGACAGGCTGCATGTGCTGGAACAGGCTGCGGACCGGAAAAGGATCATTCACTGGGGACCAAGGACACTGGATCTGGATATTCTGTTTTACGATAATGAGATCATTGATACAGTGGAACTACATGTGCCTCATATTGATATGGAAAACAGGGATTTTGTTTTGGAGCCTATGGTGGAGATCGCACCGTATCTTCGGCATCCGGTGTTGAATTTAACAATGGAGCAGTTGTTAAAAAAGCTTGAGGGAAAAACTTTGGCGGTGTGACTTTATTTATTAAATAATAAAAAGATAACAAGCCCGATACAGATATCTTTACTACAATCTGTATCGGGCTTGTTTTGTATCAGTGTGAATTATTGACTATTATCGAAAAATATTTTATTTCTGGTTTACCAGATCAAATTCGTCAGTGATCTCTTTGGATGGTGCCTTGGTAATGAGGCTGACGATGATGTTTGCTGCAATGGCCACCAGGAATGCGGGAAGAAGTTCATAGATTCCCCAGGCGCCGCCGAGCGTGCTGATTCCGTATTTCCAGATAAATACCATGGAACCGCCACAGATCATTCCTGCCAGGGCTCCCTGCCAGTTGGAACGTCTCCAAAACAATGCCAGAAGTACCACCGGGCCGAATACGGCTCCGAAGCCTGCCCAGGCAAAGGATACGATAGTAAACACAGAACTGTTCGGGTCGCGGGCAATAAACATGGCTACTACTGCGATGAGAAGAAGCGTGATCTTATCGGCTACCATGCTTTCTTTTTTTGTTTCTTTATCCTTCAGGATACTTCCGAGAAGGTCGGAAGAAACTGCTGAGGATGCTGCCAGGAGCTGAGAATCTGCAGTTGACATGGTGGATGCCAGGATTCCTGCAAGGATGAGTCCTGCAAGGATTGCTGCAATTACACCATGTTTACTGAGAAGATCTGCGATCTGAACGATAATTGTCTCAGATGCGGAGCCTTCCAGAAGGTCAAACTCTCCTGCTGCTGTCATTCCAAGTCCTACCACACCGATCAGTACTGCTACTGCCAATGAGATCACTACCCATGTAGTTGCTACTCTTCTGGAAAGTGTAAGCTTCTCTTCGTCTTCGATCGCCATGAAACGAAGAAGAATATGCGGCATTCCAAAATATCCAAGTCCCCATGCAAGCATGGAAATGATATTAAGCAGTGGATATGCCTGTTCTGTTCCGGTTGTTGGGTCATATGTAGTAAACATAGTCAGATATCCGGGCAGTGATCTTGCATGGTCTGCAACTGCTTCAATACCACCTGCTGTGCTGATCCCGAATACAAATACGATCACAAGAGCGATGGACATGATGATACTCTGGATAAAGTCCGTGGTAGATGCTGCCAGGAATCCTCCCAGTGTGGTGTATCCAACGATGACCAGTGCACTGATGATCATAGCTGGCAGATATTTTACACCGAAGAGACTTGCAAAAAGTTTACCACAGGCTGCAAATCCGGAAGCTGTATACGGAATAAAAAAGATCACGATAAAAATCGCTCCGATAGACTGCAGGATCTTTTTCTCATCTCTGTAACGATTACTGAAAAAGGATGGCAATGTAATGGAATTTCCTGCCACATGTGTGTAGCGGCGGATTCTTTTTGCCACGATCCTCCAGTTTACGTAAGTTCCGATTGCAAGGCCAATGGCTGTCCAGCCTGCATCTGCAATACCGGTAAGATAAGCAAGTCCCGGCAGGCCCATCAGAAGCCAGCTGCTCATGTCAGAAGCCTCTGCACTCATAGCTGTGACAAGTGGACCAAGCTTTCGTCCTCCAAGATAGAAATCAGAACTGTCATTATTGTTCTTGGAGCAAAGATAACCTACAAAGATCATTGCACCCAGATAGACGATAATGGCTGCCATTATACAAATATGTGCTGTTGTCATTGTTTCTCTCCCTTCCAAGTTTCTGCTTTAAAATCACAAAACATGAGGGATTTTGCTTATGCATCCCCATGCTTTCTGCTTTTAAACCAGTTTTACACATATTTATAGATTTTATTATATTAACTTTAGAAAGTAAAGAGGATTTTTTGTTTTTTTACATAAAAAAGTATTTTATATGAAGAAAAAGGGCTGAACCATATAAGGCGGCCCAGCTCTTTTTCAAAATCTCTGTTTATTTTTCTTCCATACGCTTCTGCACATCTTCCACTGTATATGCAAGCTTCTCAACATCCTCGGAATAAGTCAGCCCCTCCTTCTCAGCCAGAGCTTTCAGAACACCGATCGTTTTCTGAAGATGCATGTAGTTTCCTGCGGAGGAACCACCTGTCAGCGCGATGTATTCTCTGTAATAGTTCATGAACATGTTCATTTCCGGGCTGTCCTGATTATATACTACAACACCTATTGTATATTGGATATCTCCGTCTTCGACAGCAGCAGAAACTTTTTTTCCGCCAACTGTAAAAACGGCAAGCAGCAACAACAGAATGCCCAGTACTTTAAAGTTTTTAAAAATCATACTGTTTTGTGCCTTTTCTTATTTTCCGTTACATAATGGCAGGCTACTTCATGTCCGGACCCTACTTCTGTGAGCACAGGACGGATCGTCCTGCATTTCTCCATGCAGTGTTCGCAACGATTCTGGAATGGACAGCCATGAGGAACATCCAGAGGGCTGGGAGCCTCACTTTCGATGCTCTCGATCTTTTTGTTCTGATCCATATGAATGGAAAACTGTGCCCCCAGAAGAGCCTGTGTATATGGATGAAGAGACTTTTCCGTAACATCCTCTCCCGGAATTACCTCCACGATATTCCCGAGATACATGACAGCAATCTGATGAGCGAAGGAACGGATCAGAGCCAGGTCATGGCAGATAAAAAGCATGCTGATGTTTTTCTCCTTCTGGAGACGCACCAGAAGACGGATCACGGATTCCTGTACGGAAACATCGAGTGCAGAGGTAGCCTCGTCACATATCAGGATCTCCGGTTCCAGGGAAAGTGCTCTGGCAATACTGATACGCTGACGCTGTCCGCCACTTATGTTATGTGGATAGCGGTCTGTAAAATCTTCAGGAAGCTCTACCATTTTCAGGAGTTCTCTGGCCTTGGATTCCTTTTCGCTTCTTTTCAGCTTTCCGTAATTGATCAGGGGTTCTGTGAGAATATCCACGATCTTCATTTTCGGGTCAAAGGACGCCAACGGATCCTGGAAGACCATCTGCATGTTCTGACGGTTCAGCCAGGTTTCTTTTTTGGAAAGATCAGAGAGGTTTTTTCCATGGTAAAGGATCTCTTCGCTGGTCGGCTTGTCAAGAGAAATGACCATGCGGACAAAGGTTGACGTTGCAGGCTGTTAAAGTTCTGCCGCCGGAAGCCGGGAACTGTTTTACGATATGTTTTGCACTGAGTACGATATCGGATTCCTTAAACATAACGCTGTCCCTCCATTTCCGGCACTGCAGCCAGCAGTTTCTTTGTATAGTCACTGGTCGGATGCTCCATGACCTCATCTCGTGTTCCCTGATCCACAACTTTTCCGTTCTGCATAACAACAAGCTGATCAGCCATATAGGCTGCTATGCCAATGTTATGGGTAACAATGATGATACCGGTTCCGAAATCATCGCGAAGCTCCATCATCTGGCGTACGATCTGTGCCTGTGTAGTAATGTCCAGCGCACTGGTCGGCTCATCTGCAAGAAGCAGCTCCGGGTTAAAAGTCATGGCCATGGCAATACCAACTCGCTGGCGCATACCACCGGAAAGCTGGTGAGGATAACTTTTCATGATATTTTCCGCGTCAGGAAGACGCATTTTCTGAAGCATGGAACAGCCTTTCTTCCATGCTTCTGCTTTGGATACATCCGTATGTGTACAGATATATTCCACATACTGACTTCCGATCTTACGGATAGGGTTCAGGGTTCCGCCGCAGTCCTGGAAGATCATGGAAATGCGGGTACCCCTTAAATTTCTCCATTCATCCTTTGTATTGGAAAGCAGAGAATGTCCGTGAAACTGAATATCTCCGGTGCTGACCCGGCCACCTCCGGCAAGTGCGCCGAGGACAGCACGGATCACGGTTGTTTTTCCACTTCCACTCTCGCCTACCACACTGATGATCTCACCCTTCTTCATGGAAAGGTTGAAATGTTCAATGGTAGGTGCCTGTTTTCCGTACTGAACGGAAAGATCCTTGATCTCAAGCATAAATAAACGCTCCTTTACTCGGCAAGAGTGATATCCTTTGTCAGCCAGTAATAATCCATTGGATACATCTTAACACCTGTTACCTTTTTGTTGGAGAAGAGGTAGGTTGTCTCATAACCAAAGAATACAGTTGCAGCATCATCCATGATATCCTGTTGAATATCGATGATGAGATCTTTTCTCTTGTCCTCATCAAATGTCTGCGTAAGCTCGTCAAGAAGCTTGTCAACCTCCGGGTTATTGTATCCTGCAGTATTGTTTGCAGAGGAGCTGTACCAGTTCTCTCTTAAGTAGTTCTCAGGGTCTCCAGTGTTTGCTACCAGCACGTTCCAGATCAGAAGGTCATACTGACCGGAATCTCTCATGTCAAGAAGTGTCTCATAACTTACTGTATTCAGGTTTACGTTGATACCGATCTCCTTCAGACTGGCCTGTGCTGCCTGTGCGTATACACCAAGCTCGGCACGGCTTGTGTAGATAACAAAATCAAGAACAAGAGGATCTCCGTCAGGAGTTTCTACAAATCCGTCACCGTCAACATCTTTGTATCCGGCCTCATCAAGGATCTTCTTTGCGCTGTCCGGATCATAGGAATTCTCATCCTTCAGATCATCGAATCCAAAGTCAAGTGTTGGAGGAACCGGTGCTTTACCAGCTGTTGCACCACCCTCAAGAAGAGTGTTGCAGTATGTTTCCTTGTCAAGACCACGTAGAAGTGCCTGGCGAAGAGCATTATCGCTGAGTGCATGATCCTCGTTCTGGTTCATGAATGCATAGGTGGAACGAAGAGACTGAAGCTCCTGGATGTCGTAATTGTCATTTCCCTCAAACTCAACCAGGTTCTCTGTTTTCAGGTTGTAAGCGATATCGATCTCACCTGTCTGAAGAGCCATGGAACGTGTTGTCTGATCATCCACACATTTCAGTGTAACTTTATCAAGGGGAACTTCTCCATCCCAGTAGTTCTCATTTTTTACTACGATACAGGAATCCGTCGGGCTGAAAGACTCTACTGCGTAAGGTCCTGTACAGATCGGTCCTTCCATGGCAAATGTAGAATCATCTACATTTGTATCTACGATCAGAAACAGCGGGTCTGCAAGGCATCCGGCCATGTTTGCATTTGCTCTGTTCAGGTGGAAGATCAGGTTCTGTCCGTCAACCTCGATGCTGTCAAGATCAAAGAATTCCGGAACACGGTCACTTTTTTCAGCGGTACGCTCGATGGAGGCTTTTACCATTTCCGGTGTCATATCGTCACCGTTGGAGAATTTTACGCCCTCACGGATCTTGAAGGTCCATGTTTTTCCATCGTCACTGTTTTCCCACTCTTCCGCAAGACATGGAACGATCTCACCGTTCTCATCGAATTTTGTGAGGCACTCGCCGATCGCATAACGGGATACAACCCAGCTGAAATACTGCTCTGTCGGCTCCAGTGTATCTGCAAAGCTTGTTACTCCGATGGTGATCTCCTTATCACTTTTTTGTCACCTTTTGCCTGAGCCACTGTTGCCATTGAAAAGGTCATCATACATGCAAGTGTAGCAGCCAGCACTTTTTTAACTACATTATTTCTCATTTCATCCTCGTGAACTACTCGGCAACTTAGTTACCAGAGCATCTGAAATCTGGCGGGATACCGCCTTTTTTCAGGGTGCGTCCATGACACCAATACTGCT